>CAYORZ010000157.1:0-5018 GCA_964406485.1 uncultured Gemmatimonadaceae bacterium
ACGGAACAGCAGGAGGGCCGCCCCGCCGATCTGCACGCCCCCGAGGAGACAGATCGTGGCCACCGCCGCGAGGCGGGCGCGGGCGATATGGATCCCGGGAACCGGGAGTCCCGCGAGCATGTCGAGGCTTCCATCCAACCGGTCGCGCATCATGAGCACGGGGAAGCCCACCGCGAAGGCGCAGCTCAGGCCGATGAGGACGTGGGCCACGCTGGCGGGTTCCTCGTCCCGGGCCAGGAGCAGGAGGAGCACGAGGGGGATGAGGACCACCGCCCCGCGTGCCTGACGCAATCCGCGGCGGACGTCGACGCGCCAGAGGGTGCGAAAGGTGCTCACGGGCGCATCTCCTTCAGGAGCAGACGGCGGTGGTGGTCGTCGGGGTCGGGGGGGAGGAGCTCGTCGCTGGTGCCGATCCGGCGCAGCTGGCCCCCGCGAAGGACGGCGATCCGGGGGCGCAGCCGCTCGAGGTCTTCCAGGATGTGGGTGGAGAAGATCAGGAGGCGGTCCCCCCCGGGCGGCACCAGCTCGTCGAGCATCTCCAGGAGGTGGTCGCGGCCGATCGGGTCGATCCCCGACGTCGGCTCGTCGAGGAGGAGCACCGGAGGCCGGAAGGCCTCGGCAGCCACCAGCGCGAGGCGCAACCGCATCCCCGTCGAGAGGGCACCCACCGGCTCCCGATCGGAAAGGCCGAACCGGTTCTGGAGTTCGCGGGCGTAGGCGGCGTCCCAGGTGGGGTGGAAGGGAGCGAGGAAGTCCAGGTGCTCCCGCACGGTCATCCACCCGAAGCCGGTTCTCCGCTCGGGGAGGACTCCGAGGCGGGTGCGTGCGCCGGGGGGGTCGGCCGCGACGTCGGTGCCCAGGAGGGTGACCCGTCCCTCGAAATCACGGAGCCGGCCCGTCACGACGCGCACCGTCGTCGTCTTTCCCGACCCGTTCACCCCGGCCAGCGCCCACCGCTCCCCCAGTTGCATCTGGAGGTCGAGGGGGCCGAGCTGGAAGCCGGGGAAGCGGACGGTCACCCCCTCGAGCGTCAGGCCGGGCCGGCTCTCTCCACGCTCCTCCGGGTCGAGGGGGATCGGGGGCCGTTCGGGGGTTGGTGCTCCGATCGGTTCGACTTCCGCCATCAGCTCGCTCCCAGGCTGGCTCTCAGATAGGTAACCAGTAGCGCTCCCGACGTCGCCACGGCAACGATCGCGAACGCCGCGGCCGGACGGAGCCCCGACACCCTGCGGAGCGCCAGGAAGGTGTAGACCACCCACACCGCTCCACCCACCGAGATCATATTGAGAAGCGGGAGGAGTCCGACATGGCTCGATGGGACGATCCCGGCCAGGCTCAGCGGATCGGTCAGCGACGTGGGAGGACGCCCGGTCGTCACCGCTACCGCGTGAAACCAGAGGACGAGGAGGGTGGCCAGGAGCGCACGCAGGCAGTCGCCGTAGAGGAAGATCGAGAGCAGTTCCCGCAGATCACGGTGCGCGCCGAGGAGGGTGCTCGACGCCCAGGTGACGAGGGCGAGCCCTGCTGCCCGCACGAGGGCAAGGAGGGGCGCGAAGACGGCAACGAGCACGAGGCTCGCCACGATCATCGAACGGATCCCCTCCGAGCCGGGGGGGAGAGCCTCCAGCACGAAGGAGTGGGCCGACCACGTCGACAGGGCCACGAACACCCACCCGAGGAGGAGGGGTGCGAGGAGGGGGCGGCGCTCACGGATGTCGCTCCACCCCGGGACGAGCAGATCCAGCGACGGAACCTTCATGGGGCACACTCCTGCGGAGAGGGGAAGGAAGAAGGACCCCCGACCTCGTCGAGGGCCCGACGTCGTTGCTCGGTGCTCTGCACCCCTTCCGCCCGGCGACGGATCTGTCCCGCTCCGTCGACGTGAACGGTGGTGGGGACGCGTCGCACCTGGAGAACCCGGCCCACCTGCCCGCTCCGGTCCAGGAGGATCCGGGAGCGCAGCGCACCGGGAAGGGTGGAGTCGGGCGCCTCGTCGGGAGCGAGGATCACCCACGGGAGCGGTCCTCCTTCCCGCCCGACCCGCTCGGCCCAGGCCGCGACCTCGGCCCGGCAGAACGGGCACGACACCGAGATGTAGACGAGGACCGCCGGGGGGCGGAGCGCGCGAGGGGCGGCCCACGCGGGGCAGGGGGGGAGAGGCGTCACGTCGAGGAGGGGGAGCGGAGCACCCACGAGAGGGTCGGCTTCGCTCCGGACCGAGGCCGCGAGCGCCCACCCTGCGAGCGCCAGGAACGTTGCGAGGACTCCTCCGGCGAGCACGGTCCGGCCGCCCCGGCGGCGACCCGTCCGGGGACCCCGCGACGGGGCCCCCGGGTCACGGGTGAGGGTCATATGATCTCGAAGGCGTGGGCGCAGCTGAGGGCGCACACGAAGATGGCCTCGGACTGGGTACCGACCAGGAGCACCATGCCGACGACGCTTCCCCCGCCCAGGCCGATGAGGATCCCCGCGCAGAGGGCGCACGTCAGGTGGCCAGGCCCGGATCCGATCACCAGGTCGGCCGCGGGCGCTCCCGCGGTCGGGAGCGCGTCGGGCGCGGAGGCGACGACGCCCACGACGCTCGTCGCCGCGTGCAGCCGGTCGCCGGCCGGCACGTCACCTCGGAACCCGGTCACGAAGGCGCCGAGCAGGAGGAGCGCAAGGATCCGGCGCGTTGCGGAGTCGCGGTGCAGTGCAATCATGATCGCGCCTCCTCATGAGGCGGCGACGGCGGCGCAGGCCGCGACACACGCGGCAGCTGCAACGACCGAGCCGGGCACGCTGGCCGCAGCGAAGATCGACGCCGGCCCGCCGAGGGCGATCATC
The DNA here is from genome assembly GCA_964406485.1 of uncultured Gemmatimonadaceae bacterium. Lineage (GTDB taxonomy): Bacteria > Gemmatimonadota > Gemmatimonadetes > Longimicrobiales > Gaopeijiaceae > Gaopeijia. Next base: position 2,827 of record CAYORZ010000157.1, read on the forward strand.
GTTCCTCCGGCGGCACACCCGACGCAGGCGAGAAACGTTCCGACGTCGGGACCGGCGCCCCATACGTCCGTGGGAGGGGCGGAGGGGGGTGTGCCCCGGGCAGCGGCCGACACTCCGGGTCCGGCGAGGAGGGCGAATGCAAGGGCGAGGGTCAGGGTCGACGAGACGAGGCGCTTCATGGGAGTCTCCCGGTAGCGAGGGTCCGGGTCGGCGGATCCGACCCGGAAGGGAGGAGAGCCGCTGCGCTCACCGGAGCGCGGAGCAGCGACTCCCCCGACCAGATCCCCTCGAAGCCCTCCCTCGTGAGGAGGTAGCGACCCACCTGGGGATCGAAGACGAGCACGCGGCCGTCGGCACGAGCACGAGCCACGACGAAATGGCTGGAACGGATCCAGGCGATGAAGAACCCGTCGCGGGGGGCGGGCACCGCCGGGAGTCGTCGGAAGACGAGTGGGAGTCCCGCCTCGCCCGCGGCGTCGATCAGCCCCGCGGCGGTCGTGCCGGCGAGGGTCGTCCCGGCCAGGCGAGCGAGGGAGTCGAGGGGAACGACAGGGCGCCCCTCAAGGGAGAGGAGGGTGGCGAGCGCCGCGGGGCCGCAGTCGTGCAGCGTCTGCTGGAGGTGGACGCCCTCGCGACCGAGGAGCAGACCGCCGCCGGCCACCACCCGCGCCGTGGCGGCGAGGCGAAGGAGTTCCACCCGACCGATCGCGCCGACCGCCGCGAGCCCCGCCACCCCGGCCACGCACAGCACCAGGAGGGAGCGCTGTCGCACTCGCGGACGGCCGGGGGGTGGGGAAGGGTGCCGCATGAGACTCCTCCGTTCGGTGCGGACCGGTGTGTGGTCCGTGGAGGAGTCTCGGGGGGGATGGGGGGCGCCGGAATGCGGATTTCCGGCGTCATCGCGGGGGACCCGTTTTCCCGCGACCCGCCCCCCCGTCTACCGGATCATCCGAACTCGATCCCCTGCGCGAGCGGGAGGGTCGTGCCCCAGTTGACGGTATTCGTCTGCCGGCGCATGTAAGCCTTCCAGGCATCGGACCCCGACTCGCGGCCCCCGCCCGTCTCCTTCTCGCCCCCGAAGGCGCCCCCGATTTCCGCCCCGGACGTGCCCAGGTTGACGTTCGCGATCCCGCAATCCGAGCCGCGGTGCGAGAGGAAGTGTTCGGCCTCGCGGATGTGGTCGGTGAAGATCGCCGACGAGAGCCCCTGGGGAACCCCGTTGTGGAGCGCCATCGCTTCATCCAGTTCGGCGACGGCCTCGCTCGGGCTGGCGTCCTTCGTGCCGTATTCGATGATGTAGAGGATCGGGGCGAAGGTCTCGGACTGGACGATGTCCCAGTGGTTCTCGGCGCGCGCGATGCACGGCGTCACGTAGCGGCCCCCGGGCCACGCCTCGCCTTCGAGGCGCTCACCTCCGTGGAGAATCTCGCCGCCCGCCGCCACGACGGCCTCCTTCGCGGCCATCATCTTGTCGACGGCGGATTCGTCGAGGAGGGGGCCCATGAGGGTGCCCTCGTCGAGGGGGTTGCCGATGGCGACGTCGCCGTAGGCGCGGACCAGCCGTCGCTCCAGCTCCTCGCGGATCGAGGCGTGCACGATGATGCGGCGGGTGCTCGTGCACCGCTGCCCCGCCGTCCCCACAGCCCCGAAGAGGATCGCGGGAAGGGTGAGGTCGAGGTTGGCATGGGGGGTCACGATGATGGCGTTGTTGCCGCCGAGCTCGAGGATGCTGCGGCCGAGCCGCGCCCCGACCACCTCGCCGACGCGCTTTCCCATGCGGGTGGAGCCGGTGGCGGAGACCAGCGGGAGGCGGGCGTCGTGGATCAGCCGCTCCCCGATCGTCGGTCCGTCGCCCACGGCAAGCGAGAAGAGGGCGGGATCGACGTCGTTCTCCCGGCAGACCTCGGCGGCGAGTTTCGTGACGGCCACCGCGGTCAGGGGGGTGCGCTCCGAAGGCTTCCACACCGTGGTGTTTCCGCAGACCGCGGCGAGGGTGGAGTTCCAGCTCCAGACCGCCACGGGAAAGTTGAAGGCACTGATGATCCCGACCACCCCGAGGGGGTGCCACTGCTCCCGCATGTGGTGATCGGGGCGCTCCGACGCCATCGTGAGCCCGTAGAGCTGGCGCGAGAGGCCGACGGCAAAGTCGCAGATGTCGATCATCTCCTGCACCTCGCCCTCGCCCTCCGCGC
>CAYORZ010000158.1:0-4992 GCA_964406485.1 uncultured Gemmatimonadaceae bacterium
ACCCTCGACGAAGCCCCCTGCCTCGACGTCGAGCACCAGGCCGATCACCCGGCGCGCCTCGGTCCGCGCCGTCTGCTCCGCCACGCCCGCGAGCGTCGTCCGGATCGCGGCTGCGTCGCGCCAGACCAGGGTGGTGAGCAGCAGCCCGAGAAGGAGCGTGACGAATACCTCGGCGAGCTTCATGGCACCCCACCCCTCCCTCCGCTCCACAACTCGGCCAGCGTCAGGCCCTCGGCGGTGACGGCGCGCAGCACCCACCCCCCTTCCGCGGGCGCCCACTCCACCGACCCCCATGCGAATCTCGCCTCCCCCGCGTCGTCTGCGTGGCGGTCGAGGGAGTCGGCGAGGGCCTGCAGCGCCCACCGCGCCTCTTCGCGCATCTCGGTGTCCACCGCGAGCCGCACCGCCACCGTCTGGAGTCCCAGGAGCGCAAGCCACCCCACGGCGACGAGCACCAGGGCGATCACCACCTCGAGCAGGGTCGTTCCGCGAGCGGGGGTCATCGCGCCCGCCCGTATGCCGATACCACGACCGCGGTCCGCGCCCGCCCCCGCCGGAGCTCGATCGTGCGCGACGCCATCCGCCCGACCCCCGCCGCGTCGAAGACGAGGCGGGCCTCGTCGGTCGTGCCCAGATCGAGCGTCACCCCGAAGTCGGAGCCGATCGGGAAGCGGCGGAGTGAATCGGCCGCCGTCTCCAGCCGGAGTTCCGCGCGCGCCGCATCGACGACCAGGGTGGCGCCCCCCCGCACCACCGCCCGGGCCCGCGTCTCGCGCACCGCCTGCAGAAGCGACTCACGGGCGCCCTCCGTCGCCCACCGGTCCCGGAGCGCGATCCCGCCGCGGAGCGCGAGCGAGAGGAGGACTCCGACGAGAACGAGCGCCGTGACCACCTCCAGGAGTCCGGTCCCGCGCTCCCTTCGGGCGGGGTTCGGCCGCGGGGCGGAGTTCAGGCGCCGGGCGAGGTCCCGCCGCCGGGCGGAGGGGAGCAGCGAGGGGGGGGGGACGTGTGCCATGCCCCCAGGATCCCCCCGACGGCGGGGCGCTCCCATGGCGGGGTGGGGCGTCCGCCGCCTTCACCCGGGATCCGACGATCCGGGCCGACCGCTGCCGGCCCGGGGGACTCACCCCAGTCCGTAGTCCTGGACCTTGTACCGGAGGGCGCGGGGGCTCAGCTCGAGGAGTTCGGCGGCCTGCGTCTTGTTGCCCGACGTCCGCTCGAGTGCGCGCTGGATCAGCTGCCGCTCGAGTTCGGCCAGACGACGCTTGACCGAAAGGTCGTCGTCGTCGGTCACGGCCCCGGCCGCCAGGGCGGGGTTGCGGACCCGGGGAGGGAGGTCGTCGACCTCGATCCGGGATCCCTCGGCGAGCACCAGGGCGCGCTCCAGGACGTTTTCCAGCTCGCGCACATTGCCGGGCCAGGGGTACGAAAGGAGCAGTTCCATGGCGTCCGGGGCGATCCCGTCGACGCGCAGTCCCATCCGCGCCTGGTGGCGCCCGAGTAGGTGACGCGCGAGCTCGGGGATCTCTTCGGCGCGCCGCACGAGCGCCGGAAGGTGGATGGGGATCACGGCGAGGCGGTAGTAGAGGTCTTCCCGGAAGGTGCCCTCGGCCACCCCTTCCTCGAGATCGCGGTTGGTCGCCGCGATGATCCGCACGTCGACCTTGAGCGTCCGGTCGCCGCCCACGGGGCGCACCTCGCCCTCCTGGAGAGCGCGCAGGAACTTCACCTGGAGGTTTGCCGGCAACTCGCCGACCTCGTCGAGAAAGAGGGTCCCCCCTCGCGCACTCTCGAAGAGCCCCACCCGGTCGCGCTCGGCCCCGGTGAAGGCCCCCTTCACATGTCCGAAGAACTCGCTCTCGAGGAGGTTTTCGGGGATCGCACCGCAGTTGACCGGCACGAAGGGGCCGTCGGCGCGGGCGCTTTCGCGGTGGATGAGCCGCGCGACAAGCTCCTTTCCTGTCCCGCTCTGCCCGGAGAGGAGGACGGGGGAGTCGTGCGGGGCAACCTTGGTGGCCACCTCGAGCGCCTCGAGCATCGACGTCGAGCGCGCCACCAGCTCTCCGAAGCGCCGCTCGGCACGCACCTCCTGCCGCAGCCGTCCCACCTCGCGCCGGAGGTCCTCGCGTTCCTCCGCCTTGCGCACGGTCAGCAGCACCTCGTCGGCGCCGAACGGCTTCGGAATGTAGTCGTAGGCCCCCTTCTTCATCGCCTCGACCGCGAGGTCCGACGAGCCGTAGGCGGTCATGACCAGCACGAGCGCCGTGCCCCCGCTCTCGCGGTAGTGATCGAGAAACTCCAGGCCGTCCATCTCGGGCATGCGGACGTCGCAGAGGATCATCGTCGGGGACTCCGCGGCAGCCAACCGGAGCCCCTCGGCGCCATCGGCCGCCTGCACGACGGTGTAGCCGGCGTCGCCCAGGATCAACGACAGCGAGCGCCGCAGCCCGCGGTCGTCATCGATCACGAGGATCTTCACTCCGCTTCACTCCCCGGAAGCCCCGGAAGGCGCACGACGAACTCCGCGCCGCCCTCGGGGGCGTCCTCGAGATGGATCTTGCCGCCCATCCCCTCGACGAGGCGGGCACAGATGGAGAGCCCGAGGCCGGTACCCCGACCGGGCTCCTTGGTGGTGTAGAAGGGATCGAAGACCTGATCGCGTGCCTCGAGGGCGATGCCCGGACCGGAATCGGCGACCCGGAGAACCACCACCTGCTCGGCGGTGAAGATCGGATCGGGCCCCTCCGGACTGTAGTCGCGGCCCACCCGGCGGCGGTGCATGTAGTTGACGCCGGGGGGGTCATCGTCGCGGCGGGGGGCCATGCCGTGGAGTCCCCCCCGTTCGACGCCGATCTCCACCCGGAGCCGCCTCCTCGGGGCGTCGGCCATCGCGTCGATCCCGTTGAGGATCAGGTTCACGAGCACCTGCTCGACCGCGGTGGGGTCGATCATCGCCTCGACGGTAATCGTGTCCCACCCGACCCAGCGTACCTGTACATCATCGAGGGTTCCCTGCCGGTCGAGCAACTCCCGCACCTGCGCGCCCACCTCGGCGAGGGAGCGCGGTCCCGGGTCCAGCTCGCGCGGGCGCACATAGTCGAGGAGGGTGCGGATGATGCGGTCGATCCGGTCGGCCTCCTCGCGGATCGACTCCAGGAGTTCGGTGTCGCCTCCGTCGCGGCGCGCCCGGGAGAGCGCCACATCGGTGAAACCCACGATCGCCCCCAACGGATTGCCGACCTCGTGCGCGATCCCGGCGGCGAGGGTCCCGACCGATGCGAGACGGGCTGCCTGTACCACCTGGTCGCGGGCCTCGACAAGTTCGCGGTTCGTGCGGTCGAGCGAGAGGATGTTGGCCGCCAGCAGGTCCTGGTCGCGCACCATCCGGTCGGCCATCTCGTTGACACTCGCCCGCACGACCTCGAACTCCGCCCAGGGGAGCGGCCCCACCCGATGACTGTGTTCGCCGGTGGCAATCCGCCGTACGTCGGCCACCAGGTGGTCCATCGGCTGCACGAGCCGGTCGGTGAGGAGCCACCCCCCGAAGAGGACGACCGCGGCGAGGGCGAAGCCGAGGACTCCGAGCAGCACCACGACGACCTGGCGGGGCGACTCGAGGGCCGGGAGGGCGAGGGCCAGCACCACACCCGTCACCAGCACCCCTCCCCCCACGAGAAGGCTGAAGGAGACGATGAGAACGCGGCGCAGCGGAACCGGTGGGGTCATGGAGGGGCGGTGTCGCACGGACGAGGGGGTGGACGACGGTAGAGTGCCGCCCCACCGGGGCGTGGGCAAATCGGACGACCGGAGGGCAGACCCGCCCCTCCCCGGCCCAGGGCTCAGAAGCTGCAGTCGATCACGCCCTCGACCGTCGCGGGGTCCCCCCCCGCGGGACTGGCCGATCCGTGGAAGACTCCGCATTGCTCGCCCACGACCCCCGGGTGGGTGGCCACCGCGGCCCACCCGCTGCTGGTCGCCTCGGCGACCACGATCTCGGTCCCTTCCGAGAGGGCAGCCCCGAGGTCGGTCAGCGAGGTCGAGTAGCTGTGGTGTGCGTTGTAGTAGACCTCCTGCACGGAGGCCAGGTTGCGGAGGTCGGACATCAGGGTGGAGCGGAACGAACGCTCGCGCACGGCCGAGAAGCGCGGGATCGCGATGGCGGCGAGGATCCCGATGACGACGACCACGATGAGCAACTCGATGAGGGTGAAGCCTCGGCGCGTGGTGTGGCCCATGGTGTTCTCCGGAGGCGGGACGGGGCGAAGGGGGTGGGAGGGAAAAGGAAAGGGGAGCGGAACTCGGCGTTTCCACCGAGCCCGCCCCCCACCATCCGGGTGTGCCCGGAGTTTGCGCGCGGCGTGGCGATCAGCCGCCGTCGCCGCCCGCTCCGACGTCGCTGGTGCAGGTCACGGCACCCGGGACCGAGGCCGGACCGACCGGAGCGGCGTCACCGTAGAAGATGGCGCAGGTCTCGCCGGGGGCGCCCTGGTGCGTGGCGCTCGCGCTCCAGCCGGTGGCTGTGCCCGTGATCGTCCCCATGTTCACCCCATCGGAGTGCGCAAAGCCCAGGGCCGTCGCGTCCGAGGAGTACGTGTAGTTGGTCGCGTAGTAGATCTCCTGCTGCGAAGCCAGGTTCTTCAGGTCGGACTTCATGGTGGAGATGTACGCCCGCTCCCGGGTGGCCGAGAACTTCGGGATGGCGATCGCGGCGAGGATGCCGATGATCACCACCACGATGAGCAGCTCGATCAGGGTGAATCCCTTGTTGTCCCGCATCGGTAGACTCCTTGGTGGTGGGGTGGTGCGGATACGATGAGGTGGGTCTCATTTCGCACCCCCCGTAAGGGCAAACGGTGGGCCACGCGGGCCACCACATCCCTAACTGCCACCATCGCAATCACTTGCGAGATTAACCCCGACCCTCTGCTCGCTCCCGCTGCCCCCCGCGCACCTCGGATTCTGCAAATTGCTGGAGTTCTGCAAGACTTCACG
>CAYORZ010000159.1:0-4990 GCA_964406485.1 uncultured Gemmatimonadaceae bacterium
CCGGTCATTGACCCCCCGCTGGAGCGCCGCCTCGATCTCGCGATCGAGCAACGTCAGCTGATCCCGGATCAGGGGGCGGATGTCGGACTGTCCGATGTGCAGGTCGGCGTTCAGCGGCGGATCGTTGTTGCTGCTCACCCGCAGATTGCCCGAACTCGGCGGCGACCACGATCGCGACTCCGCCTCGTGCAGGAGGTAGTGGGCCTGGTCGAGGTAGGCCCGCTGGAGATTGCGGCGGTAGGTATCGGTCGCCTGTCCGCTCTGAACCTCGCTCCAGACCATCGCCCGGGCGTCGTCGAGCATCTCGGCGGGACGGTACGTGTCGTCGCCGAGGAATGCCTCATGCTCGATCATCCGCGCGAGGCGTGCGTGGTTGAGCAGCCGCTGCACCGCCAGTTCCTGGTAGGCGCGGATCCGCTCCACCGCCCCGGCGTGCTCGATCCGGCGAAGCACGTCGAAGTCCAGCGCCCATGTCGGGGTGGAGAGGACGTGGGTCGCGATGAAGTCCATCGCCTTCTTCTGGTACTCCGGTTCGATCGGCGTGTAGACGATCCCTTCCTCACCGAACCGCTTGTGGTGGGTCCACGACCCGCCCACGGCAGACGCGGCGTGCTCGGCGTAGCGGTTCCACTGCGTCAGGTACTGCAGGTAGTGGGTCTCGACCTCGTAGTAGTCCTCTCCCTCGACCGCGATCCAGTCGAGGAGACCCGCCATCGCCCCCTTCAGGTTGAGCATTCCGAGCGCGGCAGCCTCGACGGGGTCGGACGAGATCCCCTCGGTCATGCGGTAGGGGTCCCACTCCACGTCCATGCCGAACTGGGCAGAGGCAAAGCGCCCCCACGGGTTCTGCGCCGCCTCCACGACCCACTCGTTGAGGATCGGGAGTTCCTCCTGCGGGGTCGATGCCTCGGGAATCGGGCGGTACCCCCAGTAGACCGCGAACTTGTCCCACAGGCCGATGCGGCGCTCGGGCGCCACATTGTCTCCCGGCTGGGCGACATAGTTGTAGCGGGTCCGGCCGACCGACGATCCCGAATGCCCCATCCGCTCCACGAAGTCGGGGTTGCGGATCGAGTCGATGGGGAAGACGAAGTTGGCCCGCTGGTTGTGGGGCAGTCCCACCGAGTGTGCGGTCTCGTGCGAGACGACGTAGCGCAGCGCCTCACCCATGTCTTCCTGGGCGAGCCGGGTCGTACGGAACTTCGGGTTGGCCGTGGCCACCTGCGACGTCAGCCACCACCGCAGCCGCTCGTTGAGTCCGTGCAACTGGTTCGTGTGTGCGCGGATCACCTCGCCCGAACGGGGGTCGACGACGTCGCCGCCCGAATTGGCGGAGCGGGTCGGCGTGGCCACATAGCGGATCACCGAGTAGCGCGCGTCGAGAAGCGAGAAGTCCGGGTCTTCCTCTTCGGTCGGGGCCAGGCGCGCCTGGATGGCGTTCTTGAAGCCGGCGAGCTCGAAGGCCTCGTTCCACTCCTCGATCCCCGCGATGAAGTAGGGCACCCACTCCGGCGGAGTCGCGGGATCGATGTACCACACCCAGGGCTTCACGGGCTCGACCAGTTCCCCCCGCGCGAAGGCCTCGGGGTCGGAGGGCTCGAGGCGGTAGCGCCGGATGTAGCGGTCGGGGCGCACTCCCTGGAAGTCGCTCGAATAGTTCGTCTGCGCGATCGAGCTGAAGCCGACCCGCTCGTCGTAGAGGCGGGGCATCATCGGCTCCTCGGGGAGTAGGATCATCGAGTGGTTCACCTCGAACGAGAGAGTCCCCCCGCGCGCATTCGACGGCGGCTGGTCGGCGTTGTAGGTGCGCACCAGCCGCAGTTCCACATTGATCGGGAAGCTGCGGGCCCACTCCAGCCAGCTCCGCCCCCGGTCGTAGGACCGCACCCCGAGGCTCGACCGCTGCTGACGGGGGAGGGAGAAGGCCGGGACGTCACCGAGGTACATGTCGGTGACGTCGATCACCGAGCTTCCGCTCCCTTCGGCGAGGATATCGAGCCCCTGGAGGATCGGCGAGAAGTTGGAATTCTCGACCGCGATGTGGAGCGTGCTCCCGTCGTCGGCGGTCGTCTGGTGCGAGATCGCCCGCAGGTAGACGCGGTCGCCGCGACGCTCCCACCGCACCACCATGTTGGGCGCCATGTGCGCTCCCCCCTGCGAGAAGCCCGCCTGGGTGCGGGCCATGCGACTCATGAGCATCATGTCGCGCCCGAAGAGGGAGTCGGGAATCTCGAAGAGGAGGCGTCCGTCGACCTGGTGGACGTCGAAGAGGCCCGAGCGGGTCTCCGCCGATGGGGGGACGACTTCGGCGTAGGGGCGCATCTGCCCGGCGGCCGGAGCTGCGAGGAGACCGACCAGGAGGAACGCCGCGAGTGGCGTTCGGGGTCGGCGGCGGAATACGCGAGAAGACAGGGTCATGGCGGGTAGGGCAAAACGGGGAAAGGTGGGCGCGGGCGCGCCCGTACAGGACGGGGTATCTTAGGACCTCGCGTCGGGCGGGGCCATCACGGGCCCCCGGGAGGCGATTGCGCGACGCCCCCGGCCGGCGTATCAGTGGGGGCCCTCTTCGACGGAGCCCCACCGATGCGAACCGTTGCGCTGCTCTCGTTCCTCCTCCTGCTTCCCCTCGCCGCCTGCTCGGGGGGAGAACCCCCCGCCGACCCCCCCGCCGCAGCCGATGAGGCCGGGGCCGACGAGGCCACCGTCACCGCACCCCGGGACGCCTTCTGGGCCGCGCTCGAGTCGCTCTGCGGCCAGGCCTTCGCAGGGCGGGTGACGGAGAGCAATCCTCCCGACGCAACCGATTCCGAGCCCCTCGTGATGCACGTGCGCGAGTGCGGCAGCGACGAGATCCGGGTGCCGTTCCACATCGGCGAGAACCGCTCCCGGACGTGGGTCTTCACACGCACCGCCGACGGACTCCGCCTCAAGCACGACCACCGGCACGAGGACGGCAGCGCCGAAGACCTCACCGACTACGGCGGAGACACGCGCGACGCGGGCACGGCGGAGCGGCAGGCCTTCCACGCCGACGCCTACACCGCCGAGCTGATTCCCGAAGCGGTGACCAACATCTGGACTGTCGAGCTGGTTCCGGGCGAGCGGTGGGTCTACCACCTCGTGCGCGAGGGAACCGAGCGCCGCTTCCGTGCCGAGTTCGACCTCTCGACGCCCGTCGCCGCTCCGCCGGCCCCCTGGGGGTCGTGACCCGCCCGGGGCGACTCCCGGCTGCGGCGGGGATTCGCTAGATCCGGTCGCGGAGTCCTTCGACGCCGCTCGCTTCCGCGCAGTGGTCGCAGCAGAAGATCCGGCCATCGGCCTCCAGGCCGTGACCGATGACGCGCGTGTCGCAGTGCTCGCACTCCGGCGCGACCGTGGCGATCGCGCACTCGAAGCTGTCGAAGGTGTAGGTGCGGCCGTCCTTCAGGATGTCGAACGACTTGTCGTAGTGGTTTCCGCAACGAACACACTGTCCCATGGGATGCTCCGGGGTGTGGGGGAAGGGGAGGGAGCAGGTACAAGCAAGATCCACGCCCCCCGGCGCCGCCCTCCACCCGACGTCAGCAGAGCCGCGGCTTTCGGTGTCCCCCATATGACCGGGCCCTGCCTCTCGTAGTCCCACGGATCCACCCCATGATTCGAGCCTTCCGGCGCGCCAACGCGACGCGCGGCGTCCGAATGTCCCTCGGCACCGCCCTCTTCCTCTTTGCTGCCGCCGCGACGGGCGTACAGGCGCAGGTGCAGGATCCGCCGCCCGAACGACTCGCGATCTTCCTGGATTGCGGCTTCTGCGACCAGAACTTCCTCCGCCAGGAGATGGGGTACGTGGATTGGGTGCGTGACCGCGAGGTGGCCGATGTGCACCTCCTGGTGACGCGACAGAGCACGGGCGCCGGAGGGTCGGCCGCGACCATCGACGCGATCGGGGTCGGCGCGTTCCAGGGGGTGAACCACACTGCGGTCCACACGACCGCCGCAGGCGCGACCGATTCGGAGACGCGCGACGGGATGCTGCGCGCCCTCCAGGCCGTGCTCGTTCCCTACCTGCTGCGCACCCCGTTGAGCGAGCGGATCCGGGTCGAGATCGACGACCTCGACGCGGGCGACGCCGCCGTCGCCGAGGGCACCCCCGACCCGTGGCGGAACTGGACCTTCGAGATCTACGCCGACGGCAGCGCGGACTTCGAGTCGCGGCAGCGCTCCGTGAGCACCCGGTACGGGGTGTACGTGAATCGGGTCACCGAGGAGTGGAAGATCCAGCTCCGCCCCTTCTTCAACTACAGCGAGGACCGCTTCGAGCGGGGAGACGACGAGATCCGGAGCATCTCGCGCCGGAACGGGTTCACGAGCTACGTCGTGCGCAGCATCTCGCCGCACTGGTCGGTGGGGGCCTTCGGTGACGTCTTCACTTCGACGTTCGACAACGTCGACATGCGCTACCGGCTCATGCCCGCCATCGAGTGGAGCCTCTACCCCTACCGCGACGCGACCCGGCGGCAGCTCACGGTCGCGTACCGTCTCGGCGCCTCGCACACCGCCTACCGCGACACGACCATCTACGGCAAGGTCGACGAAGTGCTCGTGCAGCACGCCCTGAATGCCGGCTACCGGCTGCGGCAGCCGTGGGGCGAGGTCGACATGGGGGTCAGCGGCTCGCAGTACCTCCACGACCTCGGACGTTTCAGCGTGCAGCTCGACGGCGAGATCGAGTTCCGCGTCACCCAGGGGCTCTCGATCGAGGTGGGGGCCTCGATGGCCTTCATCCACGACCAGCTCAACCTTCCGAAGGGCGACGCCGACCTGGAAGAGGTGCTGCTGCGGCGGCGTCGGCTCGAGACCGACTACGAGGCGGGACTGAGCTTCGGATTCCGCTACCGCTTCGGCTCGATCTTCAACAATGTCGTGAACCCGCGCCTCGGCGGACTGGGGTCACAGGACCGCTTCTAGCGGCCGCCGCCCGGCCGGGCACAGGGTCGCGGGGCGGGTGGCA
>CAYORZ010000160.1:0-4978 GCA_964406485.1 uncultured Gemmatimonadaceae bacterium
CCTGGCCGGTAATGTAGCGTGCCCCGGGGCCGGCGAGAAAGCGCACGACCGCCGAGACGTCGTCGGCTTCTCCCAGGCGCTGCAGCGGAATGCCCGCCTGCAACGCTTCGGTCCGGGATTCGCCCAGTTCCGCCGTCATCTCGGTTCGGATATACCCCGGCGCGACGGCGTTGCACCGGATCCCCCGCGAAGCGAACTCGCGAGCCACGGATTTGGTGAATCCCACGAGCCCGGCCTTCGAGGCGCTGTAGTTGGCCTGTCCGGCGTTGCCCATGAGTCCCACGACCGACGTGATGTTGATGATCACCCCGTCGCGGCGGCGCATCATCCCCTTGGCGACGGCCTTCACCGTGTGAAACGCCCCCTTGAGGTTGACGTCCATCACGGCGGTCCACTCCTCTTCCTTCATCCGGAGGACGAGGTTGTCGCGGGTGATCCCGGCGTTGTTCACGAGCACCGTCACGGGGCCCATCTCGTCGGCGATCTCCTGGACGGCCTGCTCCACTGCCGCCTGATCGGCGACGTCGCACCCGAGACCGAGGTGGCCCGTGCCGGGCAGTTCGGCCGCGGCCTGCGCCGCCCCTTCGGCGCTGCGCGCCGCAATCGCCACCCGGGCGCCTCCCTCGGCCAGCGCCCGGGCGATCGCCCGGCCGATGCCGCGGGAGCCGCCGGTGACCAGCGCGATCTCTCCCTCCAGTTCCCGCAGACTCATGCCTTCACCTCCATCGCTCGCAGATCGTCGAGGGTTCCGATGCTCGCGGTCTCCTGCTCGCGCGCGTTGCGCCGGTTGAGCCCTTTCAGCACCGTCCCCGCCCCCAGCTCGAGGAACCGCTCCACCCCCTCGTCGACCATCGTCCGGATCGAGGCCGACCACCGGACCGGCGCCACCACCTGCTCGATCAGGAGCGCCCGCGCCCGTTCCCCCGAGACCACCGACTCGGTGGTGACGTTCGAGACGACGGGTACCGACGGGTCGGCAAAAGGGAGGTCGTCGAGAACGTCGGCCAGCGCGCTCCGCGCGTCGTCCATCAGGGGGGAGTGGAAGGCGCCGGAGACGTCGAGCGGGATCACCTTGCGCGCCCCGGACTCGCGGAACGTCTCTCCCGCCTCGCGGATCGCCTCGCGGTCGCCGGAGATCACCACCTGCCCGGGGGCATTGAAGTTGGCCGGAACGCATACCCCCGAACGGACCCCCGCGCAAGCCTCGACGACGGCGTCGTCATCCATTCCGAGGACGGCGGCCATCGCTCCGGCCCGCTTCCTCCCCGATTCGAACATCGCTTTGCCCCGCCGGTGGACGGCGCGAAGAGCGTCGGAGAAGGAGAGGGTGCCCGCCGCGACGTGCGCGCTGAACTCGCCAAGCGAGTGGCCGGCGACGCGCGCCACCGGCCCCACCCGTTCGGCCACCAGCCGGTGGACGGCCACGGAGTGGACGAGGAGTGCCGGCTGTGCATGCCGGGTCTCGGTGAGCCGCGCGGCCGGACCTTCGAACGCGATGTCGGAGAGCGCGAAGCCCAGGGTATCGTCGGCTTCCTCGAAGAGGAGGCGGACTTCGGGGTAGTGGTCGAAGAGGTCCCGACCCATCCCGACGAACTGCGATCCCTGACCCGGAAAGAGAAGGGCGAGCGCCATCAGCTTCGCCACACCATGGCGCCCCACGTCAGACCGGCGCCGAAGGTGGCGGTGAGAATGTTCATTCCCGGCTGCACCCGTCCTTCTTCGCGGGCCTCGTCGAAGGCCACCGGGATCGAGGCCGAACTCATGTTGCCGTAGCGGTCGACGTTGACGTAGACCTTGTCCATCGGAATCCCCGCGTACTTCGCCGTCGCCTCGATGATGCGGATGTTGGCCTGGTGCGGGATCATCAGGTCGATGTCGTCGCCGGTGAGGCCCGCCTGCCGCAGCGCCTGCTCCGACGCCTCGGCCATCGAGCGCACCGCGTTCTTGAAGATCTCGCGTCCCGACATCTGCATGAGGTGGTCGCGGCGCTGCACACCCTCGACGTCGAGGGGCTGGCGGACCCCCCCGGCAGGGCGGTGGAGGAGTTCGGCGAGCGCGCCGTCGGAGCGATGGAAGGTCGAAACGATCCCCGTCGTGCCTTCGGCGCGCCGGAGCACCGCCGCCCCCGATCCGTCGCCGAAGAGCACGCACGTCGACCGGTCGTTCCAGTCGAGGATGTTGCTCATCTTCTCGGTGGCGACCACGAGCGCCGTCTCGCCGCGCCCCGCCGCGAGGAAGCCCTCGGCCACGGTGAGCCCGTAGAGCCACCCCGAGCACGCCGCCTGCAGATCGAAGGCGTGCGCCCGCGAGCAGCCGAGCAGCGTCTGGATGTCGCACGCGGTCGAGGGAAGCCAGCGGTCGGGGGTGGCGGTCGACACCACCAGGAGGTCGACCTCTTCGGGCTCCACCCCGGCCTGCGCCAGCGCCCGCTCGGCGGCGGCGCGGCCCATCTCGGCGGCCAGCATCTCTTCCGGCCCGATCCGCCGCTCGCGGATCCCGGTGCGGGTGCGGATCCATTCGTCGTTGGTGTCGACGATCTCGGCGAGGTCGTCGTTGGTCACGACACGCGGTGGGAGGTACCGGCCGGTACCCGCGAAATCGACGATGGGGTGGGGTGTCTTCATTCCGTCTCTCCGAAGGTACGGACCTGCCCGAGTTCGGCGGCCATGTTGACCACCATGTCGTTGCGAACCGCCTGTGCGGCCACCCGGACCGCGTTGCGGATCGCCTTGGGCGGAGAACCGCCGTGGCAGATGATCGCCACGCCCCCCACCCCCAGGAGCGGTGCTCCCCCGTACTCCGCGTAGTCGAGAAGCCGGGTGACCGATTCGAGGGGCGGCATCTGCTCCGCCCCCCGCAGTTCCCGCCGCACCAGGTCGAGAATGAACTGCGCCACCGACTCGTAGAACTTCAGGAGCACGTTGCCCGCGAAGCCGTCGGCCACCAGCACGTCGCAGGCTCCGTTGACGATCTCGCGGCCTTCGATGTTGCCGACGAAGTTCAGTGTCGGGTCGGCCGCGAGCAACCGGTGCGTCTCCTGCGCCCGCTCGTCTCCCTTCTCGGGCTCCTCGCCGATGTTCAGCAGCCCCACCCGGGGCTTCGACACCCCGCGCACATCGGTCATGTACACCCGACCCAGATGGGCGAACTGCACGAGGTGGCGCGGCTTGCAGTCGACGTTGGTGCCCGCGTCGAGGAGGAGGGTGGGCGCGCCGGCCGTCGGGAAGAGGGTCCCGACCGACGGGCGATCGACCCCCGGAAGCCGCCGCAGGATGAAGAGTGAGGCGGCCATCACCGCACCGGTCGAACCGGCGCTGATGAAGGCGTCGGCCTTCCCCTCCTGGTGCAGCCGCAGTCCGACGGCGATCGAGGAGTCCGGCTTGCGTCGCACGACCGATGCCGGCGGATCGGTGGGGAGCACCCGTTCGCGGGCCTCCACCACCGACAACCGATCCCGGGGAACGTCGTCGTGACGGGCGAGGGCGGCCTCGATCAGCTCGGGATCGCCCACCAGGACGATCTCGAGTTCCTCATCGAGTTCTCGCAGTGCACGAAGTGCCCCCTCGACCTCGATGCCGGGGGCCGCATCCGTGCCCATGGCATCGATGGCGATGCGCACGGGTCGCGCGCCCTTCAGATGTCGTCGACGTCGATGACGGCCTCACCCCGATAATAGCCGCACCCGGGGCAGACCCGGTGGGGCTGCTTCGGGTCCCCGCATCGGGGGCAGGTGTTCAGGGTCGGCGTCTCGGCCTTGTAGTGCGTCCGACGCTTCCGCTTCCGCTGCTTGCTGGTCCGCTTCTTCGGGACAGCCATATCTCCTCACTCGCTCTCGAGAGCCCGGAGCGCATCCCAGCGGGGATCCGGCTCGTCGGGACTGCAATCGCACGTCTGTTCATTCCGGTTCACACCGCACACGGGACACAGCCCCGCGCAATCGGGCCGGCAGAGTACCCACCGATCCGTTGCGAGGATGATCTCCTCCCGCAGTGCGTCTCCCAGCTCGAGGGTCGTTTCGGCAGCCCCGAGGGGGCGCAGATCGGACTCCTCGTCGTCGTCGATCTCTTCCGCGTCGACATACACCAGGACGAAGTCCTCCTCCAGGGGGAGGCGGACCGGATCCAGGCACCGTCGACACTCCGCCAACCGGACGGCCTCGACGTGCAACTGCACGACAATCTCCCCGGTTCCGGAGACCGTGGCCTTGCCCCGGATGGCAACATCGCCATCGAAGCGGAGGTCGGTCCCCTCCCACAGGGAGTCATCCGGCGGTACGGCGCTCTCGAACGACAGCGACCCGTCCCGCTCGAGGCGAGGAAGGTCGAGCTTGGGCATAGCGGGAAAACCTAGTCCCGCCGAGGGTCCGGGTCAACGGTTGCCAGCCGCTCTGCCTCGAGGGCGATGACCAGTTCCTCGCCGGTGCGGATGGCGGCCAGGACCACCCGTCCGGAGTGGAAGACGCCCTCCTCCCCCCCGGTGAGTGCGGTGTTGGCCTCGGGGTCCACCTCGATGCCCAGGAACTCCAGCTCCTGGAGGCAGCGCGCCCGGATCCCGGCCGCGTTCTCGCCGACCCCTCCCGTGAATCCCACGGCATCGAGTCCCCCCATCGCCGCGGCGTAGGCGCCGATGTACTTCCGGATCCGGTAGCAGTAGACGTCGAGGGCGAGGCGGGCCCGCTCCTCACCCGCCGCCTCCTCCTCCAGGAGGTCGCGCATGTCGGACGAGATCCCGCTGAGGCCGAGAAGGCCCGAGTGCTTGTTCAGGAGCGAGGTGGCGTCACCGACCGAGAGTTCCTCGCGCCCCATCACGTGGAGGATCACCGCAGGATCGAGATCGCCGGAGCGGGTGCCCATGACGAGCCCCTCGAGGGGGGTGAAGCCCATCGAGGTGTCGACGGAGCGCCCCCGGTCGATGGCGCACGCCGACGCCCCGTTGCCCAGGTGAACCGAGACGATCCGGAGGTCCGACGGACTGCGCC
>CAYORZ010000161.1:0-4946 GCA_964406485.1 uncultured Gemmatimonadaceae bacterium
AGCATCCGGGCCAGCGTCTGCGCGAGGAGGGTCTGTCCGACCCCCGTCGGCCCGATCAGGAGAATGTTGGCCTTGTCGATCTCCACATCGTCGAGGACGCCCTGGTGGTTGACCCGCCGATAGTGGTTGTAGACCGAGACCGCGAGCGCCCGCTTGGCGTCTTCCTGGCCGACGACATACTCGTCGAGGACCGCCTTGATCTCGTGCGGTGTGGGGCTGGGGACCGCCTTCTCGGCGTGTTCCCGTTCCTCTTCCTCGGCGAGGATCTCGTTGCAGAGCGAGATGCACTCGTTGCAGATGTAGACCGAAGGACCGCTGATGAACTTCTTGACGCTGTCCTTGGATTTTCCGCAGAAGCTGCAGCGGAGGTGCTTGTCGGTCGTCATGGTACCTTCCTTGTGCGGCGTGTCGACGCGGGGCAGAGGCCTCAGGCCTCGTCGGGACCCTCGCCGATTCGTTCCGAGGTCGCGGGCTTCTCGCCACTCCCCATGGGGCCCTCGAGGACCCGATCAATGAGGCCGTACTCGGCAGCCTCCTGGGGGCTCATGAAGCGGTCGCGGTCGACGTCCAGCGCGATCTGCTCGACACTCTGGCCGGTGTGCCGGGCGAGGATCCGGTTGAGCCGCTCCCGGATGTCGAGCACCTCGCGCGCGGCGATCTCGATGTCGGCCGCCGTCCCCTGTGTGCCGGACGACGGCTGGTGGATCATGATCCGGGAGTTGGGGAGGGCGTGGCGCTTCCCCTCGGCCCCGCCGGCGAGGAGCACCGCCCCCATCGACGCCGCGAAGCCCACGCAGTAGGTGGACACCGGCGCACGGAGGTGTTGCATCGTGTCGTAGATCGCCATCCCGGCGTACACGCTCCCCCCGGGCGAATTGATGTACATGTGGATGTCTCTTTCCGGATCATCGGCATCCAGGAAGAGAAGCTGTGCCACCATGATGTTGGCCACATGGTCGTCGATCGCGCTTCCGAGGAAGACGATCCGGTCCATGAGCAGCCGCGAGAAGATGTCGTAGCTGCGCTCGCCGCGGCTGGTGCGTTCGATGACGTACGGGGGGTAGACGGCCATGATTCGGGTACGGGGGGGTGTGGTTCGGGCGAGGGGGCGGGTCAGGCGTCGGTGATGGTGGACTGCTGCTTCAGATAGTCAAACACCTTTCGCTCGGTGATGTCCCGCTCGAGCTGCTCGAGGCGACCCGACTTCTGGAACTGGGCGTAGACCTCGGCCGCCGAGCGGTCGTTGAGCCGGGCGATTTCCTCGATGCGGTCGTCGATCTCGTCGTCGGTCGCAGCCAGCCCTTCCATCTCGGCCACCCGGTCGATGACGAGGATCCGTTGCACCGCCCGGCGCGCCTCGGCCTCCAGCTGCTCCCGCGCACGGGCAACCCGCTCGGGGTCGGCGCCGGTGGTGTCTCCGAGGACGGAGTCGAGGTAGCGGTCGACCATCGACGACGGCACGTCGAAGGGGTTGGCCTCGATGATCGCGTTGACGAGTTCGCCGCGCACGGCAGCCTCGGCCTGGTCGGCGGCTTCCTTCTCGAGGTCTTCGCGAATGCGCGCAGTGAGGCTCTCGAGGTCGTCGAAGTCGCCGACGGCGCGGGCGAAGTCGTCGTCGAGCTCGGGAAGCTCCCGGCTCTTGCGCTGTTCGAGCCGGATCCGGAGCCGCTCCTTCTGCCCCCGCCGCTCCTCGGCCGGAAAGTCGTCGGGAAAGGCAATGTCGAAGTCGTCCTCCTCTCCGACCGCGAGGGTGTAGATGGCGCTCTCCACGTCGGGGATCGCGTCGCCCTCGCCCAGGATCAGGTCGTAGGAGCTCGGCTCCTCGGCCTCATCGCCCTCGTCGGGGGCGTCGAGGCGCGTCACCGAGACGGACACGAGATCGCCCGTGACCGGGAGCCCCTCCTCGATCGGGGCCCATGCCCCGTTCTGTTCGCGCAGACGCTGCAGCACCTGCTCGACGTCGGCGTCGGCGACCGTGGCCGGAGGGCGGGTGACCGAGAAGCCCCCCACCCGGGGGAGCTCGACCCGGGGCGCGATGTCGAACGAGATCGAGAAGCGCAGGTCGGTGTCGCGCTGGTACTCGATCTCTTCGACCTCGCCTTCGGAGATGGGAGAAAGGCCGCGGGAGGCGAGGGCCTCGCGGTAGGCATCCCCCACCAGGCGGTCGATCATCTCCTGGTCGAGCGTCTGTCCGAAGCGCCGCTCCATCACCGACTCGGGCACCTTGCCGGCCCGGAAGCCGGGAAGTCGAACCTGGGCGGAGAGGGTGCGCGCGATCTTGCGGCGCTCCTCCCGCACGATGTCGGCGGGAATCGTCACCTCGAGGGTGCGGCGCCAGGCCTCGCCCTCGTTGAGGTCAATCGTCAGTCGGGTTACATCCAGCGTCATGCGCAGCGCCTTCTCGGGTCGGAGCCTCTCGGCTCGGATGCGAAAGGGGGGACTCGAACCCCCACGGCTCGAGGCCACGAGATCCTAAGTCTCGCGCGTCTACCAGTTCCGCCACTTTCGCGAACGGGGAGACCGTCGCCGGGTCGCGCCGACAGATCGGAAGGCGGTCGTGACGACGAGAAAAGATAACCGGCCCCCGGCAGGTATCTCAACGGACGGGGGCGGACCCGGCCGTTCCGGGTCCGCCCCCCGCTCGCCGGACGGCGTGTGCGGGCCCTCCGGAACCGCGGCTCACCCTCCCGGCATCCGGATGTTGACCACCCGCGAGGTCCCGTCGGGGCGACCGACCACGAACTGCACGATCGCGCCGGGCTCCACCGTCCCGAGGTGCGTGCGGACGTCGTCGGTGGTCTCCACATCGGTGCCGTTGATGGCGAGAATCTTCTCACCCCGCAGGAGCTGGCGGCGGTCGGCGGCGCTCGCGCGCTCGACCTGGGCGATCACCACCCCCCCCGCCTCGTCGTAGCCGTACTGCTCGGCCAGTTCCGCGGTGAGCGGCTCGACCATGATGCCCAACCGCTCTTCGGCCACTGCCTCGGCTTCGGCTCCGGCGGGCCCGGGGTCGTTGATCGGGGCTTCGCCGAGCCGGAGGTCCACGTCCATGGGCGTGCCGTCGCGGTAGATGGTGAGCGTCACCCGGTCGCCGGGATACCGCATCGCCACCCGCCCCTGGAGCTGCGCCACGTAGCCGACGGGCTCGTCGTCGAGAGCCACGATCACATCACCCTGCCGGAGTCCCGCCTCCGCCCCCGGCGTGCCGGGCTCCACGCTCTGGATCAGAACGCCCGAGACCGACGGAAGTCCGAACGCTTCGGCGTCTTCCGGTGCGACTTCCTCGATCGAGACCCCGAGGCGTGCCCTTCGGACATGGCCGTACTCGATCAGGTCTTCCATGATGCGGCGGGCGAGGCTGATCGGAATCGCGAAGCCGTATCCCTGGTAGTACCCGGTCCGGCTCGCGATGGCCGAGTTGATCCCGATGACGCGTCCCTCGATGTCGACGAGGGGTCCCCCGGAGTTGCCGGGGTTGATCACGGCGTCGGTCTGGATGAAGTCCTCGATCGCATACCCCGCGACCTCCTGGGTGCGCGGGTCGTTGAGGAGCTCGTTCTGGATCAGGCGCAACCCCCGGCCCCGCGCGCTGATGATCCCGGCGGTCACGGTGTAGTCGAGCTGGTTGCCCGCGCCGAAGCCCGGGTTGCCGATGGCGAGTACCCACTCGCCCACCTGCACCCCCTCGGAATCGCCGAAGCTCATCGTGGGGAACGACTCGTCGGCGTCGATCTTGAGGACGGCGACGTCGGTGAAGGGATCGCTGCCGACCACGCGCGCGTCGAAGTAGCGTCGGTCGGGAAAGTACACCCGGACCTCGGTGGCCTCGGCCACCACGTGGTCGTTGGTCAGGATGTAGCCGTCGGCCGAGACGAGGAAGCCGCTTCCCCCGGCCAGCCGGGGCTGCTCCTGCGGCTGCTGTCCACCTCCGGGCGGTCCGAAGAAACGCTGGAGCGGCTCGGGGATGTCGGAGAGCGAGGGGCCCGAGACCAGGCGGGTGGCCTCGATGCGGACCACTGCCGGCGTGACCGCTTCGGCCACGTTGACGAAGGCCTCGCTCAGATCGAGAGCGGGCTGGACCGCCTCCCTCGCGACGCGCGGGGATTCGTCGACGACGGGAAGGGCGTTGGCGGACTGCCCCCAGCCGAATGCGGCGGCCAGTCCCATCGACCCGACCAGGGTGGCTGCGGTATAGAGAACGACCTTGGCCTTCGCTCGAAGCGGATCGTACATCGTCAGAAGCCTCGCTGCGTGCGTGGTTCAAACACCGGAGTTCCCGGTGAGGAGCCTCGTGCGGGGGCCCCTCCCGAGAACTACACGATTCGATGGAGGTGAGTTCGCGAGCTCCCCTCCGGTCCCGTGCCGGTGAGATGCGAGGGGGGCAGGCCACGGTTGTCCGTGACCCACCCCCCACCCGCATCGCCGGCCGCGAGGTGGATCAGTTGCCGGATTCGTCGTCGACGATCTCGTAGTCGGCTTCCACCACCTCGTCGTCGGCGGTCTCGGCTCCCGCCGGCTCGCCAGCCGGTTCGGCCTCGCCGCCGCCCGACGCCTCCGCCTCGGCGGCCTGCGCCTGGTACATCTCCTGCCCCGCGGCGCTGAAGGCCTGCGTCAGCTCGTCGCGGGCGGTGTTGATGGCCGCGGTGTCATCGCCCTTGAGGGCGTCCCTGGCGCGGGAGAGGGCCCCGTCGAGACGCTCGCGCGTCGCGGCCGACACCTTGTCGCCCCACTCGGCGGAGTCCTTCTCCACCTGGTAGACGAGGGAGTCGAGCTGGTTGCGGGCCTCGACCTGAGCCTTCTTTTCCTCGTCCTCGCGGGCGTGCGCCTCGGCGTCCTTGACCATCTTCTCGATCTCGGCGTCGGAGAGTCCCGACGACGCCTCGATGCGGATCTTCTGCTCCTTCCCGGTCGCCTTGTCCTGGGCGGAGACGTGCAGGATCCCGTTG
>CAYORZ010000162.1:0-4923 GCA_964406485.1 uncultured Gemmatimonadaceae bacterium
CGCCCCAGCTGCGCAAGCCACGGGCCGCGACCTCGTGGCGCTGCGCGTGACGGTCGAAGGAACGAAGGACGGCGAGCCGGGCACGGTCCAATTCGACCTGCTTGACTACCACGATTCCGACAACGGCCTCACCGCGATGATGCGCACCACCGGCTACTCGCTGGCGATCACCTCGCTCATGCAGGTCGACGGTCGGGTCACCCGCCACGGCGTGACCACCCCCGACGAAGCCATGCCCGCCGAGCCCTACATCGCCGAACTCGCCCACCACGGCGTCCGCATCATGCGCCGCCGCGCCGAAGCCCGACGCGCTGGGATGACCTGACCCGCCCCGCCGCGCGCCGGTCCGACCGAGCGGGGCGGGCCCGGGGGCGCGTGAGTCACGATCGGAGCCCGTTCGGCGGGCGGCCGGGCGGCGCGTCCGGGACCACCACCGCTCGGGGACCGTGGAGCGGCGGCCGTTCTCGATGCTCAACACCTCCCGGCGGTTCGGTAATCAATGGTACGCACTCGGCCGACTCCGGAGTGGGTTGTACGATTCGATACCGCACAGGTATCGAGCCCGACACGCGACGCCGCCCGCTCGGAGCGCGTGTACTTCTCGCTGCCGCACAAGTGGCACCATCCAGGGGCCGCCCGCGCCCCCAACGTTTGGCGAGTTGTGGTGCCCCCGCGCCCGCCAGCGCCACACCCCGCCCGCCAGCCCCACCCCCGCCCGCGCTCGCGATGTCGTTTGCGCGGTTCCGTACGGCGCCTTACGCTGCCAGGGTCAGTTCACCTTTTCAGAATCGCAGGCTGGTGAGCACGTATGGCCTCCGTAACCCCGGGACGAGATTCGTTTCCAGACTTGGATCACCTCTACCGTAGGTGGTGGCCCGTGGTGCAGCAGTCCGCTTTTGAGGTGTTGGAGGACGAGGACGCTGCGGCCGATGCTGCCCAAGAGGTCTTCCGACGACTGCTGGCCCAGGAGCGGTGGAAGCAGATCGACGCGCCGGGACGATACTTTCGAATGGCGGGGCGCAACGAGGCTCTGCGACGACTGCGGTCCCGCCAACACGTTGTCGGTGATGCTGAGATCGATCAGTGGCTTTCGCCGCTACCAGGTCCCGACGATCCGGTGGAGGGAGCGGAGTTTCAGCGCAACCTGTCCAAAGTGCTTACTCGTCTCCCGGAGCGCTGTGCCGAGATCGTGTCATTGGTCGTGCTGCGCCGATGGACCCAAGCCGAGATCGCTGCACATTTCGGGATCAGCGTTAAGGCGGTAGAGAAGCAAATGGCCCGGGCTCGACGACACCTGCCATCTTTAGTGGAGCGTGACGAAGAGGGCCAGTTCCGGTGGGTGTCCTCTTTTGAGGACGGGGGGGGGGTGAGACTCTTCGCGTGTCGTTACTCATGGGTCCGCCGTCGGCGGGCCTGCTGTCAACTTCAACGCGGAGGATACCCGTGAGGTACCACCTGACCCTCGTCGCCTCGGTAGCAGCAGGTATGCTGCTGTTGGCGACCGAAGCCGCCGCCCAGGCCACCGGCTGTCCCTGGTGTGTCACCCCGACCACCTGCGCTCTCGTGGAAGAATCCGCCTCGGGCGAATGCAAGGTCACTGCCGAGCAGGGCTGCCAGGACGGTGGCGTGTGCGTGATCGTCGAAGCAGACGCCGATTCCGAACTCGCACTCTCCGAAGCCGCTGCGATCCAGAGAGCCATGTCGCTCCCCACCTCCACGGTTTCCACGTCAGAGTGGGGAGACGTCGAGTTCTCGGAAGTCCATCCCAACACCTTCGTTCTCTGGTCGTGCTCCGGGGATGTCGTGGCGGTCGCCGTGCGGAGCGCGGACGGTTCGATGCAGCGCGCGCCGATCACAGCCTACGAGGGGAGTCTGGGGCTCTACGAGTTGAGGTCCGCGATTTCCGTCGTCCTGCAGTAGCCCTGATCCCGTGGGGGACCGAAGCTGCTTCTCGCTTCGGTCCCCCACCCCACGATGGATGGTTGGAAAAATGAACCATTCCGCTCTGCGACTCTTGCCCGTGGTGCTCGCGACCGTGCTCGGCGCGGGCGCTGCGGCGTCGCAGCAAATTCAGATCGAAGAAGTCTGGGCTCATGACGGCCCGGCGATCCCCTGGCTCGCGGGTTTGGCCGAGGTCGGGGACGGGTACTGGGCCCTGAGCTCCCTCAGCCGAGATGTGCAGTTCATTCCGAAGGACGGAGGCGCGGCCCGCCCCGTGCCGCTTTCCGGCGTCGATGGTCCGCTGCTGCTGGGAGCGGCGCCCGGCGGGGCGGCGGTGTACGACGGAGAGAACCAATCGCTGAAAGTATTCCGACAGGGGGCGGTGCGCGCGACGATCCCTCTCGACAACATGGTCTTCTTTCCCAAGACGATGCTCGCCGTCGACGATTCCACGGTGATTCTCGCCGCCGGAATCGGGGGCAGTTCGTCCAGTATCCACATCTTTCGCGCGGGCGCCGAATCCGCCTCGGCGCACCTTCTCGCACTTCCCGAGACCACCCAGCCCATCGTGGGCCGCATGATCGCCGGCGGCGTCCTGGCGAGCGACGGGGACGGGGGAGTGCTCTTCGCCCAGTCCTCGCCGCACCTGATTGCCCGTCTCGATGTGGAGCGCGCCGCGCTCGATACCATCGTCAGCGACCCCTCGGTGCTACCCGCGATCGGCGACGGATTCCGGGAGACGACCAGCCAGGGGCAGAACCAGTCGCGATGGTTCTTTCCCCAGGCTCGCGGGGTGGGCCGACTGGCCGATGGCCGCATCTTCCATCTGATCCGGCACCAGGAGGAAGGGCGCAGCATCTGGGAGGTCTACGAGCCGGACGGCACGTTGGTCGCGCGGACGACGGTCGATCGCGCCTACGATGTCTGGAGCGTGCTCGACGACGGCACGCTGCTGGCCTCGCGCTTCACCGACGGCCCGAACTCGCTGCCGGTGCGCTTGAGGATCGCGGTGGTTGGTGCAGTTGGGGCGAGCCGGTCGTGAGGCACCTCGGGTCCGCCGGAGCGCTCGTGGCGATCGGGCTTGCCGGTGCGATCGCGGCGTGCGGGGACGCGCCCGCGGAGAGCGCCGCTCCGGCGGACTTCGAACTCGACCCGCTGGTCGTGATTCCGGCGCCGGACGGGGGAGGCGAGCCCCCATGGGCCATCGTGTCGGACGTCACGATTGCGTCCGACGGCTCGATCGTGATCGCCGACGCCATGGGTCCCGGGGTGTATCGGTTCACGGCCGATGGCGCTTTCGCCCAGAGGCTGGGCCGGGCGGGGCAGGGTCCCGGGGAGTACCGGAGTCCCGTGAACGTGCTCGCCGGGGCCGATGGCGCCGTGCACGTCTGGGACCCCGGCAACACCCGCATCGTCTCGTTCGACCTCGAGGGGGCCTCTTCGTCGCTGCGCGTGGCCAGCAGTCTGCTGAGCTCGGAGCGGAGTCTGTACGGTGTCGGGGACTCCCTTCTGCTCGTTCGCACGCACGTGACCGGCCCCGGGCTCGGCGAGGGGGTCGCGGGCTATCTCGCGTACGACCTGGAGGGAACGCTGCGCGACACGATCGCGCCCCCCTGGCCCCCGCGGGCACAGCAGATGGTGGGGGTGGCGGGCGCGTGGGAAGGCGTCGTGCCGCTGACACCGACGGACGCCTGGATCGTTGGTCCCGACGGGGTGGTGCTCGCCTCGCATCGCGAGCAGTACGAGGTCGTGCGCATGACCGCCGACGGCGACACCCTCGGCGTCATTCGGCGCGACGTCGCCCCGGACCCGGTCGAAGCCGGGGAGCGCGATGCGTATCAGGCGGCCTTCGAGTTCGCGCTGCGGCGCCGGTTCGCGGGGTGGTCGTGGCCCGCGACGGCGGGCTTTCCCGACGTCAAGCCGGTGGTTGCGGAACTCCGCTCCGTGATCGGAGGGGGATTCGCGGTGCTGCGGCACGGCCCCGGCGTGGAGTTCCCCGATCGCCGCGCGGAGGGACGCGTGCACTGGGGCGAGGCGCGCCGCGTCGATCTCTACGCCCCGGGCGGCGAGTCGCTGGGCAGCTTCGATCTTCCGGCCGGCGAGTCGCTGATCCAGCTGTCGTCCAAGCGCGTGATCACGACCCAGCGCGACGCACTCGGCCGCACCCGGGTCCACGTCTACGCGTTGACGCCCCGCGCCCCGGGGTGAGATCCGGCCCCTGCCGGATGGGGGCGATGGGACGATGGGCGCGCGATCTTCTTCACCGCCTGGAGTACGTCGTCGTGCAGATACGACGGAATACCCATTCCGTGTGAGCCGCACATAACGCATCGTTTCGCAAGTTCACGCCATCGTACGACCCCCGGTTCAAGATGCACCCCGGCCCGGGGCGATGCGATGGCGTGAGGGGGCCCGGCGTTATCACCGGCGAACCCCACCCAGGCGCCAACCGATGCTTGGGCACGAGGCGGTGGTCCCGCCCCCTGGCTATTCTGAAGCCTTGATCCGGAGGAGGCCGCCGCCGATACCATGGAGATGGCCCGCCCGGGTGCAACGCATCCTTGCGTGCATGAAAACTGGGGACCATGATGTCGCGCCGGAGTCGGAATCGTGCCGCGATACGGCGCTCTCATCAGCCCTATCGTAGTGTTGGCTTCGACCCCGACGTAGCGCGACTCGACGAGGACTTGCATGGCGTTCAGCCTGATTCCACTTGAATTGGGGAAGCTCTACACCCGCCCCGAGCTGGCTGATCTGTGGGGGTACCAGAGCTTCCATCCGCTTTCTCGGGGTGTGTTCACTCCGCGAGAAACAGGGGTGATCGTCTTGTTCGTGACGCGGGAGAAGCAGGAAAGCCTCACGCAATATCGAGACTTCTTGAGCGGTGACTGGCTGTACTGGGAAGGTGAGAAGGGCCACGGGAGGAATGAACCGCCCCGGGTTTTTCGGAGGCGATTTTAGTTGAGTGCAGGGAGGGCGTTC
>CAYORZ010000163.1:0-4876 GCA_964406485.1 uncultured Gemmatimonadaceae bacterium
ACAACCCCGAGATCGTCGAGGGACTCCAGGCCCTCTTCAACCAGGACAACGGCACGGGGCGCATCGTGAGCATGAGCGCGTCGGGATTCGTCGACGCCGGCAGTTCGCTCAGCCGGTGGCTCGCGCGCGTGCCGGCCGAGGTGACCCGTTTCATCGACCTCAGCGTCCCCGGGATGCCGTCGGGGGGAGGCACGGACCACGCGTCATTCGTCTGCGCCGGCGCGCCGGGATTCAACCTGAGCGCCCTGAACTGGGGGTACGGACCCCTCACGTGGCACACCCAGCGCGACACCTACGACAAGCTCGTCTTCGATGATCTGACCAACAACCTGGTGCTCATCGCCTCGCTCGCCTACCTCGCCTCCGAAGACCCGGAGCGGGTCGACCGCACCCCGCGGGTGATGCCCACCAACCCCAACAGCGGGGCGACGGCGCCCTGGCCCGCCTGCAACCCGGCGGTGCGCAACAGCAAGGACAGTCCCCGCATGTAGCCCCGAGCGTTCCCCCCCGGCCCTCACTCCACCCGGAGGTCGGTCACCCCGAAGATCCGCCCGGTCGCGGTGCGGAGGGTGACCCGGTAGTGGCCGGGGGGGACGCTCCCCCCGGGCGCCGGCCAGGCGTCCCACACCCGGAAGCTCCATTCGTGGGCGACGATCTCGACTTCGCGGGACTGTCGGATCAGGGTCCCGTCCTTCGTCCAGTCGAGCCGCACGGTGGTCGGCACCGAGCCGGGCGAGAAGACCTGGACGACCACCACCAGCCGCCCGCCGAGCGCCGCACGGCTCACCCGCCCCTCGAGGGTGTCGGCCAGGGCGAGGGTCTCCCGGTCGATGTCGCTCGCGAATGCGGCCCCCTGCATCCGGAGGGGGACGGGGGGAACGAGCGCCGGCGCCCCGATCGGGACGGCGAGGAGGAGCGCGGCGGCCCCCACCATCCGCAGCACCACCGCGCGGGTCACGACGCCTGTGCGGAGCGCGATGGGAATGGCGCTCCCCACGCCGATCACGGCCGCGATGGGCGTCGCGAGACGGGGCGGGACCGACCAGAGCATCGGGAGGATCAGATTCGCGGCCGAGAAGGCGACGATCGCGAAGAAGATCATCGCGAAGACGGGGCGGGTGCGGAGCCACCGGTCGAAGAGGAGGTCGAGGCAGGAAAGGACCGCGAGCCCGCCCAGCAGTCCCAGGAAGAGCACGTTGACCGACGAGACGACGGTGGAGTAGGCGTAGAAGGGGAGCAGGAAGAACAGCGTCTCCTGGTAGAGGCTCCGGGTGACGTAGCCGGTGACCTCGTCGGCGATCCCGGGGGCGCGCCGCTCCGCTTCGTCTTCGAGTTCCTGCTCGGCGCTGCGCCCGAAGAAGAGGGTCGACGCCCAGGTGACGCAGAGAAAGCCGATCACCCAGGGACCGAAGGCATACCGCTCGCGGGCAAGGAGGACGACGACCACCCCCGTCGCCAGCGCCCACACCGAGTGCAGGGCCCAGAAGAGGGTCCGGTGGCGCGCCCAGAAGCGGCCCGACCGCTCGCGGAAGCCGAGCCGCTCCTCTTCGGGCGACGCCGCTTCGGCGGCGACGGGCGCGGGGGGAGACCCGCTGCCGACGTCGCCGCGCTCCGGGGGTGGGTCACCGCCGGCTTCGCCCCGTTCGGGGGGGCGTTCGTCGTCGTCGGGCGCGGGGGGTGGAGTCATCGACGGGCGAGAGAAGGGGCAGGGGCGGCGTCAGGGCATCGCCGTGGCACGCCCCTCCTGCCCCTTCCGCAAGAACGGGACCCCCTGCTCGATCCATTCCGGAGCGGGCACACCCCGCAGATGGTGGTCGAAGTACTCCATCATCCGCCGCTGGAAGTCCTTCTGGTTGGCCTCCCGCGCGAGGTGGTGCGGCTCGCCGGGGTAGGAGAGCAGGATCACCTCCTTCCCGAGGCGACGGGCGGCATTGTAGAACTCCAGTCCCTGGTTCCAGTCGACCGCGCCGTCCTCCGTACCGTGCAGGATCAGGAAGGGGGTCGAGATCTTGTCGGCGTGGTGGATCGGTGACTGGCTCACCCAGAGGTCGAAGTCTTCCCACGGGCTGATGCCGAAGCGCCCCTGCCCCCACTCCAGGATGGGCCCGTTCGCGCTCCCCGACGAGCGGTAGTTGATGTTGTACATGCTCATGAGGTTGGTGAGGGGGGCACCCGTCACCACCGCGGCGAACATGTCGGTCTGGGTCACGATGAACGACGACTCGTACCCTCCCCACGAATGCCCCTGGAGCCCGATGCGCTCGGGGTCGGCGTACCCGAGGTCGATCACCGCGCGGGTGGCCGAGACGACGTCGTCGAGCGCCGAACTCCCCGGGCGACCCGGCTCGTAGATGATGTCGGGCATGAGGACCAGGTAGCCATTGCTCGCATAGGTCGACATGTGGGGACGGTCGTCGTGGACCGGCATCGAGAATTCGTGATGCCGCTGCGACATCTTCTCGTAGAAGTAGACGATCATGGGGTAGCGCTGCCCCTCGACGTAGCCGGCCGGGAGCGCCAGCGTCGCCTGCAGCCGATCGCCGCGTGCGTTCGTGTAGTCGACGAGCACCCTCCGCCCCCATGCGAAGTCCGCCCGCTGGGGGTTGGCGTCGCTCAGCTGGCGGGGAGACCCGAAGTCGGGTCCGGCCACCCAGAGGTCGGGAAAGCGCTCGAAGGTCTGCCGGGTGAAGACCACGCGGTCACCGGCGGAGGCCTTGCGGAGTCCCCCGAGCATCTCGTCGCCGAAGAGGAGCGGGTGGGGGTCGTTTCCGGGGCGGAGGGCGAACCACCCCGACTGCTTCGTCCACTCGCCGTAGGCGGAGAGGACGGTGTCATCGAGGTCGACCCATTCGCGGTCCGGATCGAGGTTCTGCACCCGGAAGCGGATCTGCTCCCGCTCCCCCATCCCCCCGGTGAGGTCGCGGGCGGTGCCGTCGCGGGTCGAGACGGCGATGACGTCGAAGCGCGTGTAGAGCACGACTTCGCGGGAATCCTCGGTCCATCCACCGACGCCGTACGCCGGCCGTTCGGCGATCTGGTCGAATTCGCGGTTGATGAAGTCGATTCCCGTCGTCTCGGTGAGGTCGAGCGTCTCGAGGGACTCCAGGTCGACGAGATGGAGCCGCTCGTCGCGGGCGTAGAGGTAGTAGCGACCGTCGGGCGAGCTCCCCATGGCCCGTCGGACACCGGTGGCGAACGGCGTCGACTCGCCGGTGCGGAGGTCGATGCGCACGAGGTCGGCCTGCCCCCCCTGCTGCGTCACGTCACCGCGGTAGGCGGTGTCGTCGCGGCCGATCGCCCAGCGGGCGTCGCCGGCGATGTCGACCCGCCGCATTGCTTCGGCGGCCAGCCGGACGAAGCGTCCCGACTCGACGTCGTGGACGGCGGTCCAGGTGAAGCGACGGTCGGCCTGCGCCTGGACGATCTGCTGCGACTGCGTGCGCTCGTCTCGCCAATGCCAGACGTCGACGTCGGGCTTCTCGCGGTCGGGGCGTTCGTCCTTGAACTCCGCCTCCTGCTCCTTGAGACCCAGCGCCACCAGCGGACCTTCGCCCAGCCACCGCGTCGAGGCCAGCTCCGAGATGACGAAGCCCTCCGGGACGTTCGGGTCGGAGGCGGGCGACCACTCGCGCACGACCGGCTCGCCGTCGCCGATCCCGGTCACGATCACGAGGGTGTTGTCGCGCTGCGTCATCCCCTCGGGGGTGGTGCCGTGGAGGGCGACCAGGGCGTCGCTCGTCTCCTTCCAGGCGAGGTCGTCGAAGTCCCGGTCGCCGGTCACAATGGCCCGCAGCCGCTGGCTCTCGAGCTCCATCAGGTAGAGTCCGTTGCCCGCCCGCTCGGCTGCGTCGGCCAGCCAGGCGAGGTGACGTCCGTCGTCGCTGAAGGCGTAGCTGCTCACGTTGCCGAGGTTCAGCACCGTCCCGGCCGTGAGGTCGTGGAGGAGCAGATCCGAACCGGCGTGCTCGGCGTCGCGGCTCGACGGGGTGCGGTGGACGGCGAGGTAGCGGCCCTCCGCCCCGAAGGTGAAGGCGCGCACCCCGGCGAGCGTGGTCTCGTCGCCCGAGTCGAGGTCGATCCGGTGCAGGGTGCGCACCGCGGGCCCCGACGGCCCTGACGGCCGGTCACCGGTGGGCGGGGTCGTCAGGAACGCCACCCACCGTCCGTCGTCGGAAAAGGTGATGGCCTGGCCGTTGGTGGCGCTGAAGGTGCGCTCCCCCGTGGTCGAGCGGATGTGGAGCCGGCTGTCTCCTTCGTTCGGGGACTCCACCCACCCCAGCCACGCCCCGTCGGGAGAGAGGGTGGTGCCGATGATGCGTGCCCACGGACCGTAGTCCTCGAGGGTGAGCGCGGGGAGGGCGTCTCCGGCCCGGGTCGCCGCCGGTCCCTGGGCCACCGCCGGGGTGGCGACCGGCGCCGGGAGGAGGGTGACGACCGCGAGGCCGGCCGCGGAGAGGAGCGACCGGAGGGGGAGAGCGAGAGGAGACATGCCGACGGCTCCGACGGGGGAAGGGACGATCCGACGGTCCGATCCTGGCGGCGTCGTCCCTCCGGCACAAGCGCGACAGGGTGGGCGCTACCCGCCCACGCAGGTGCCCGCAGGCATCATCGCCTCGAAAGAGGCCCAGATCGACTCCTCGACCGGCGTCACCTGATTCCCCGAACGGAGCCACGCCCAATGCCGCTGCCCCTCGCGCTCGGCCGCGAGCGCGGAAGGGCACTCTCCCCCGTCGCCCCCCAGCGCGGTGGCATGCAGGCGGTAGTAGAGCGCCCGGCTGAGGTGGGTGAGGGCGAGCACCTTGCGGCCGGCGGCGAAGGTGGTGTCCTGCGCCGTGAGCTGCTCGGCGAGCTCGACGGAGCGCTGGTACTCCTCCCC
>CAYORZ010000164.1:0-4871 GCA_964406485.1 uncultured Gemmatimonadaceae bacterium
CTGAGCGAGGTTCGTGCGGGCGTTGAGCAGCTCCAGGCGGGCCTGCGACACCTCGAGCTGGGTGGCCTGACCCTGCTCGTACTGGAGCACGGTGAGGTCGTGGACGCGCGCGGCCGCCTGCACGGTGGTCTGCCGAGCGGCGATCGCCTCGAGCGAGCGGTCTCGCTCCGCCAGCGCCTGCTCGTACTGGAGCTGCACCACCTCGACGAGCTGGTCGAGCTGGGTGCGCGCCTGATCGAGCTCGATGCGCGCCACCTCGACATCGGCGAAGCGTTGGCCCCCGTTGAAGATCGGGACGCTGATCTGCAGTCCGGCGTTCCAGTCGGTACGCCAGGGGGTGTCGAAGTCGAACATGCCCGTCGGGAGGAGCTGCTTGCCGTAGTTCATCACGACCCGGACCTCGGGCAGGAAGGCGGAGCGGGCGACGTCGACCGCGCTCCCCCGCATCTCGACCTGCTCGCGCGCGGCGCGGATGGCGGGTCGCTCCGCGGTGAGGGTCTCCACATCGATCCGACCTTCACGCTGCGTCGCGGGGTCGGGGGGAGTGAGCGGGGTGGCGAGCTCGAGGGGGGCGGTAAGGGGGACGTCGACCAGCCGCTTGAGATCGAGGAGGGCGAGTTCGGCCGCATTGTCGGCCTGCACGAGTTGCGGGCGGAGGTTGTCGCGTGCGACCTCGGCCCGGAGGACGTCGAGCTCCGACGCGAGGCCGGCCTGGAGACGGAGTTCTTCCTCGGCCAGGAAGTTGTCGGCCTGCGCGAGTGCCTCGGCGGCGCTCGCCGCCAGCTCTCCGGCGAGGAGCGCCCGGAAGTAGGCGGAGCGCACCTGAAACTCGATCTCGGCCGCCTGCTCTTCCAGCTCGAGACGGGCAGCGCTCCGGAAGCGGTCGGCGATCTTCAGCGCCGTCCCCACACGCCCCCCGGAGTAGAGAAGCTGCGAAGCACTCACCGTGGCCTGGTAGACGTGCTCCTGCCCGAAGGGAAGGTCGGAGAAGAGACCGCCGAGCGCTCCCAGGGCGGCGAGTCCGCTGTTGTCTTCCAGGTAGCGGACCCGGTCGGGGAGCGGGGCGCTCGGGTCCGGCGAGAAGCGCATCGAATCCGGGATCTGGAATCCGCCCCCCCCACCGCTGAAGACGGATTCGAAGGTACGGGTGTAGCCGAGGTTGCCGCTGATCTGGGGGAGCGCCTGACTCCGCGTGGCCGTGACCTGCGCATCGGCGAGCGAGACGCGCGCACGGGCGAGCCGGATCTCCTCGCTGTCGTCCACGGCCCGGGCGACGGCTTGCTCGAGGGTGAGCGAGGTCACCCCGGAGGAGTCGGCCGGGGGGGCGACCTGTCCGGTGAGCCCGCTCGTCGCGGCCAGCAGCAGGATCAGGGCCAGCACGACCGGTATCGGCAGCGTTCTATTCATCAGGAAAACCGTCGAGGAAGGACGAGCAGGAAGGTGTGATCGACCCGGGTACGGGATTGCACGGAAGGATCTTCGCATGTATTGTTCGTGCAGGCAAGACCGTACGTGCCGTACGTACGATACGAACCGCAGGGCGCGCAGGATTCAGACCGAGCCCTGAACATTCGCGGAAGCGTCGCCGTTCACCAACCCCTCACCCCCGACGTCCCGGATCATGAACGAGCAGCAGCAGGAGGTGATCGAGCGCATGGGCCGGTTCTCGGAATCGGAAGGCATGCCGCGGATCGCAGGTCGTCTCTTCGGTTACCTCCTCCTGGAGAGAGAGGCGCGTTCGCTCGACGAACTCGTCGAGGGGCTGGGAGTGAGCAAGACCAGCGTGAGCAGCAATGCCCGCCTGCTCGAACAGGCGGGGCTGCTCGAGCGGGTCACCCATCCGGGCGACCGGAAGGACTACTACAAGATGAGTGCCGACCAGTCGCGGGTGCTGGAGTTGCGGCTGGCCGGCATCCAGGAAATGGGGAGCATTCTCGGGCAGGCCGAGGCGGCGGCGAGCGACAGCGGGGACCGCGAGGTGGTGGAAAGGATCCGCACCATGCGTCGCTACAACGAACAGGCCCTCGAGATGTTGCAGCGGCTCCTCGAGTCCTGGCGCGAGCGGCCCTAGCGCAACCCCCGTCGGCGGCGCATGCTGTAATGCTCCCCGCCCCCCGCACACCTCCACGCCGGCGCGCCACCGGCTCACTCCCAGGTCTCCTTGCCCGACACGCCTCCCCCCCGGAGATCGGCCCGCGACCGGAGCTTCCGGTTCGATCCGGACCCCGCAGATGCTCCCTTCCGCGACCGCCGTCTCCGACGGTCGAGCGACGTGGCCGGCCCCCGCTGGAGCTGGAGCTGGTGGGTGGGAGGGGTGATCTGCCTCGCCCTGGTGGCGGTGAGCGGGGGAGTGTGGATGGACGCGCGGCGGACGGGGCGCGAGATCCCCCGCCTGGAGGAGGGGCTCGTTCTCCTGGAACTCGAGCGCGAGGCCGGGGCCGCGGCGGCGCGCCTGGGGCTGGCCTCGATCGAGGCGGCATTCCTCGATCCGGACCACATCGACCTCCCCGACCAGCGTCGCGAGGTGGCGGCCCGTCTCCGCCGGGTGGAGCCGCGGCTGGAGGCGCTCCCCACCCACCCCTCCTGGTCATCGACCGTCCACCGCCTCCAGGAGACTCTCGGAGGGGGGATTCGCCGCATGGAGTCCCCCGACCCGCTCCCCGAAGGGGCGTGGGCCTGGCAGTGGTCGTTCGCGACCGCGTTCTCGGGGATCTTCCCGACCGATCTCAGCGGGCGGTGGTCGGCGCTGATGAGCTTCGCGCTCGAGAGCCAGTACGCGATCTACGCCCCGGTGAGCATCGCCGAACTCGTGCTCGCCCGGTGGGCGGAAGACGGGGGACCCCTCGCTGCCGATGCCGAGCTGCGCGCGTACATCGAGGGGGAGCGGGGGCGGCTCGAGCACCTCGGGGCCGATTCGCTTCTCGACCCCTTCCACGCCTCGCTCAACGTCGCGGCCGCTCGGGACGTCGGCACGGAGCACGGCTACCGGGTGTCGCGGCTGCGGGCCGACCCGGCAGTGCGGACGATGGCGGGGTGGTATGCCGGCCTGGTCGACCCGGCGTCGGAAGCCGCCGAACCGGCGGGCCCCCTCGAGGATCGCGATCCGGCCGCCCTCTTCGCGGCCACTCGGGCCGCCCTCGACGTCCTCGAGGGGGGCGCGATCGACCTCCTCGCCCTGGCGGCCACCGAACTCGACGAGGCCGCGCACCGGTCCCGCCTGCGCGCCTTCTGGGCGCTGGTGATGGGGGGAGCCACCGCGTTCTTCGGACTGGGGTTGGCGGGACACTGGGTGCGCACCCGCGTCCGCCTGGAGGCGGAGCTGCGCCGGGCAGCCGAGCAGGACCCCCTCACCGGAGTGCATTCCCGCTTCAGCCTCTTTCACAACGACGAGCCCCGGCTGGCCCGGGGGGACACGAAGGGGGTGGCGCTCCTCCTCACCGACATGGACGACTTCAAGTCGATCAACGATCGCTGGGGACACCGGGTGGGCGACGGCGCCCTGCGGGAATTCGCGCGAGCGTGCACCCGCGTCGTCGGCGAGGGCGATCGGGTGGCGCGGATCGGCGGCGACGAATTCGTGATCCTCCTTCACGACCGGGACGACCCGGTCCAGGCCGCCGCCGTCGTGGCCGAGCGCATCCACGCGGCACTGGCCGACCCCGTCGTCATCGACGGGCACCGCCTCCACCTCCGGGCCACCATCGGGATGGCGGTGGGGAGGGACGTGATCAGTATCGACGACCTCCTGCTGCAGGCCGATACCGCCCTCCTCGAGGCGAAGAAGAGCCGCCGCAGCCGGCATGCGCTCTTCAGCCGCAACCACCGCCGCAACCTGATCCGCGAGATCGACGCGGCGCTGGAGACCGGCGCGATCGACCCGGTCGTCCAGCCGATCGTGCGGTCGTCGGACTTTTCCCTGGCCGGGACCGAGCTTCTCGCGCGGTGGACGCGGGACGACGGGAGCCAGGTCCCGTTGAGGGCCCTCCTCGACGTGCTCGCCTCGGTGGGAGCCGGCGGCGCCTGGACCGAACGGATGCTGCTCGCCGCGGCCCGGGTGGCCCCCTTCCTCCCTTCGCGCACCATGCGCTTCTGGCTCAACGTCGCCGCCCACGACCTGGTGGGCCCCGGAGCGCGGTCCCTTCTCGACGGGTTGATGGAGGGGCCCGTGCCCGCGACCCGCCTGGGGATCGAGATCACCGAGCGGATCCCCCCTGCCGACCTCCCCGAGGCCCGTTCGACGCTCCTCACCCTCCGGGCGTCGGGGCTCGAGATCGCGCTCGACGACGTCGGCTCCGACGGCGTCCCCCTGCGCCACCTCACCGAACTCCCCCTGGACCGGGTGAAGCTCGACGGGTCGCTGGTGCGGGGGCTCGACCGTTGCGGGGCGCAGCGGTCGCTTCTCACCGGCATCGTGACGAGCGCAACGGACCTGGGCCTCGAGATCGTGGCCGAACAGGTCGAGACCGACGAAGACGTCGAGGCCCTGATCGCTCTCGGTGTGCCCTACCTGCAGGGATCCCGGCCCGGCGCACCGGTGACCGTCGAGACCTTCATCGCCGCTGCGCGCCGCGAGGAGCCCCGCATCACCCGCATCGGGTAAGGGCCGGAGGGGGGCGGCCCGGGGTGGGTGGGGCGCCGCCCGTGACCGCCGCGGTCAGAAGGGAAGATCGTCTTCGACGTCGTCGTCGGCGGGGGGCTCGGGGAAGGGCTCGCCGGCAAAGGATGGGGGCGCATTGCTCCCGGGCCCCGCGGCGTCCTGGTCGCGCTCGACCCGCCACGCCTTCACATCGGTGTACCACCGTCCGTTGTACTCCCGGCTCGCGATATCGATGTGGGCCAGATCGTGCGTGAGATGCAGCGCTTTATGGGTG
>CAYORZ010000165.1:0-4852 GCA_964406485.1 uncultured Gemmatimonadaceae bacterium
GCTTCCCTCGCTGTAGACGGTCTCGGTGCGGATCCAGTCGGGGGCCCAGTCGGGCGCGTTCTTCTGATAGAACGACGAGCCGTCGATGCCGTCGGGATAGCGGGTGAGCACCAGGCAGCGGTCCCTCAGGTAGGGGAGCATCCAGTCGGCGACTGCCTCGTAGTAGGCGATCACCTCGCCCTTCGTCACCCCCTCGGCCCCGTCGTGCGCGGGGTAGAGGACCTTCTCCTGGTTGGTGAGGGCCACGGTGCGCTCGACGCCGCCCACGATCGGTCCCGGCTCGGGGAGCAGATCCTCGGCGTCGCCGTCGGGGGGGGCGGTACGTGGATCGGCGTCGGCCTCAGCGCTCGCGGGGCCCACGCACTCGGTGGGGTCCTTGTCGGTGCGGAGCGTCACGAATACCGGATGACGAAGATGCCCGGCCGGAGTCAGTTCCTTGTAGCGCACCTCGGCCACCATTCGTGGCTCGACCCAGTGGTGCCCGCTGCCGGTGGGAATGTCTCCGCCGGAGGGCGGGTCGTCGCGCGGCGCCTCGGCGAGTGCGGCCTCGATCGCGTCGAGGGTGGCCTGGTCGAAGCCGGTGCCGACTGATCCGACGTACACGAGTTCAGCAGACGGGTCGTCGTGCGGGGGCGAGGTGTAGCGGGCCAGGTGCAGCGCGCCGAAGCCGCTGCGCGTGCCCCGGGGGTCGGTCCAGCCGACCACCACGAAGTCGTCGCTGCGCACCGTGCGGATCTTGAGCCAGTGGTCCGACCGGCCGCGGGCGTAGGGCGCGTCGGACTTCTTCGCCACCACCCCCTCGATGCCCAGCCCGGTCGCGTGCCGGAACACGGCCTCGCCCTCGCGTTCGATGTGCTCGGAGTAGCGGATCGGGCCCACGGTGGGGAGCAGTTGGCGCAGGATCCGCTTGCGGTCGACGAGGGGGACTCCGCGCAGGTCGAGACCCTCGAGATCAAGCAGGTCGAAGGCGTAGTAGGTGGCCGGAAGCTGGACCGCGGCCGCGGCCACGTCGGGGCGCTTCGTGAGGCGTCCCCGTTTCTGCAGAAGCGAAAACGACGGTATGCCCTGCGCGTCGTGGACCACCACCTCGCCGTCGAGCACGAGACCCCGGTAGGGGAGCGCCCGCACCGCCTGCGCGATCTCGGGAAACGTCCCGGTCAGATCGTTGCCATTGCGCGACCAGAGGGTGGTGCCGCCGCCGGTGCGCTCGGCCGCGATGCGGTAACCGTCGTACTTGATCTCGAAGACCCACCCGTCGCGGGTGAACGGCTCGTCGCGGGCGGTAGCCAGCATGAGGGCGGGCGGCGATCCGTCGCGGGGGCGGGGGCGGGCGCCCACCGCCTCGGCCTCGTCACGAAGTCGGGCCTGCTTCTCGCCGGGGTCGGGCAACTCCTCGACCGTGAGCCCCGAGAGGATCGAGTCGCGGGGATAGACGTCGGTGCCGCCCTCGTCGACCAGGGCATCGCGCTCCTTGATCAGGAGCCAGTGGTTGTCGCCGTTGCGGGGGGTGTGTACGAGGGTCCACATCCCCTTGAGTTTGTAGCCACGCAGCTCGAAGAGAAGCTTGCCATGTTCGAGCCCGTGGGGCGGGCCGCCCGGCCTCGAGGGGACCTCGATCCACACCCCCCGGTCCCAGCAGATCGAAGGTCCGGCGCCGTACTGCCCGTCGGGAATCACCCCTTCGAAGTCGGCGTACTCGAGCGGGTGCGGCTCGACGTGCATCGCCAGCCTCTTGTCGGCCGGGTTGGGCGAGGGGCCCTTCGGCACGGCCCACGACTCGAGGGCCCCGTCCATCTCGAGCCGCAGGTCCCAATGCAGGGTGCGGGCATCGTGCATCTGCACCACGAACAGCCGCGGCCCCGACGGGGCACGGGCGCCGCCGAAGGGCTCCGGCGTGCTGCCGGCAGCGCGCTTTTCGCGGTACTTGTCGAGTCGGTCGGAGGGCATCAGGCGAGAGTCATCCGTGCCGGGCAGTGCGCGCCCCCGACTTCCCCCCCTCGAGCGCCGCCTTCGACGCCGCCTTCGAGCGGGAGTAGTGCCGGGAACGGCTAGCGCCTGGGGGGCGCTCCGGTGCCGACTTCGCCCACGACAGCCGTATTCAGGTGCGTGCGGTCGGCGACGACCCACCCGTCGGCGGCGCTGTGCGACATCTCCAGATCGAGCACGGTGCGGGACCCGATGCCGTAGGCCCCCGATTCCCGCACGCGGGTGGGCATCGGGCCGAGCCGGAAGATCCGCACGGTCACCGACGCCGACCCCTCTCCGGCATCCGAGACGAGCACCTGCGCGACCGGTTGCGAGGCCGCGTACCGGCAGATGGCCACGGTGGCGTCGCCGACGTCGCACACGAAATCGGCCGCAGGCGGCTCGCTGACCACGTCCATGCCGAGGGTGACCGCCAGCCGCTGGAGCAGATCATGGCTGGAGCGGGTGGACGCAAGGTCGAGACCTCGCTGGGGTGCCAGCACCACGTCGTGGGTGAGAACTCCCTCTTCGAGAAGCAGAGCGAGCGCCGCCCTGGCCGCGCCCTCTCCGGCACGCTCACCCACCTGGGCGGAAGCGAGTCCGACCGAGGTCAGGGCCAGCACCGCGACGGTGGACACTCCGAACCCGATCCGGAGGACTCCGAACAACCGAGCGAACGTAGGCATGGAAGAACTCCTGTGTTCGGGAGGAAGTGAATGCAGGATCGTGGCCGGATCAGGACCGATGATGACCTGATCTGGTGGATGGCATGCCCCCATCATCCACGCGAGCACCAGCAGCCAGGGTCCGTGAGGCGGTACAGAGACTGCTGATATCGGCGAGCATCGGCACGGCTCCCAGGCAGGTGGCTGGCTGAGTTTGCGAAAAAAAAGCTATATTGTTTGTTGCCGTCAAGCGCGCTTCGTCCGATGCCGGGCTGTGAGAGGCGCTCGGCCCGGGCGCGGCGCGGTGCCGGGATCCCGGTCAGCCCCCTCCGGGGGCTTCGGGCTGTCCACCGGGGAGCCAGGCGGGCCGCGGGCCGGTGGCGAGGTCGCGCACCATGGCAATGGCGGCCTCGGTGAGGGCGGCCATGTGCTCGAAGTCGATGAGGTCGACCTCGTCGGAGGGGCGGTGGTAGTCGGTGTGGAGGTTGAACGAGCTGAGCGTGTGCGCGGGAATTCCTGCCTGCGCAAAGGGCAGGTTGTCGCTGCGGAAGAAGAAGCGCTGCTCGGGGCGCGGATCGGGGACGATGGGACTGCCGGCCGCGGCCAGCGCTTCGCCCATGGTCGAGCGCTCGTAGCCGGTGAGCCACCCGCGACCGTGGCCGCCGGCAAGCGAGTCGGGGCGCCCGATCATCTCGATCTGGAGATCGGCCACGAGCGAGTCGCGCGGCACGGTGGGGTGCTCCAGGAACCAGCGGGGCCCGAGCAGACCGATCTCCTCGGCCGAGAAGAGGGCGATGAGCACGCTGCGGCCCGGCCGCTCCTTCACCAGTTCGCGCGCGATCTCGAGGGCGGCCACCGTGCCCGAGGCGTCGTCGTCGGCGCCGTTGTAGATGGAGTCCCCCTCGACGGGTGCGCCGATGCCGACGTGGTCGTAGTGGGCACCCACGATGATCACCTCGTGGGCCAGGGCCGGGTCGGAGCCACGAACGATCCCGAGCACGTTCCAGGCTTCGGCCCGCTGCTCGGGGGGAAGGGTGTCGGGGTCGACGCCGGCGGGACCGCCGCGGAAGCGCTCCCGTCCCTGATCGTCGGTCGCCCGCACGAGGGGAACCGCCTGCAGATACCCCTCCTCGCCGGCGGGTTCGACCCCGAGCCGCTCCAGTTCCGAGACCAGCCAGTCACGGGCGCGGATCTCGCCCCGAGTACCCGCCCGGCGTCCCTCCATCTCGTCGCCGGCCAGAACCCGCAAGGCCGCCTCGATGCGCTCCGCTCGGGGAAGGGTGTCGTCGGCGAGCACCGGGGCTGCGGCAGCCGAACTTGTGCTCGACCCGCCACCGCAGGCAGCGAGAAGCGGGAGGAGGGCAAGGGCGGGCAGGGTGGAGATTCGCGGGCGCATCGTGTCTCTCGTGGGGAAGGGGAAGCCCAATACTCGGTCGGAGACGACGTTGGTGCCAGCCGTGGCCTCTGTCTGGTCGGGCCCGGAGGCTCAGGATGCAGGCGACGCACCCAGCCATGGCCCGGCCCACCCGTTCCCGTTGGGTTGGGAAATGTTGGCTCATGCCCCCTTCTTTTCCTCCTCCCAGACCGTTCGCCGTTGGTCGGGCGCCACCGCTGCAAAGGCGTACCGCCCGAGCGGTGCCGTCTATCGCCCCCGCCGCCCCACCGAGACGCCCCTCTACCCGGTGGTCCAGCACCACCTGGAGACGTTCCTGGCCGAGACGCAGGATGCCGACCCCATGGGCTGGGGCGTCCCCCGGTGGGTGGAGCGCGACTTCCGCAGCTACCTGCGGTGCGGCATCCTCGCCCACGGCTTTGCGCGGGTGCGCTGCACGGACTGCGGACATGACCGGCTCCTGGCCTTCTCCTGCAAGGGTCGCGGGGTGTGCCCCTCCTGCAACGCCCGGCGCATGGCGGAGGTGGCCGCGCACCTGACCGACGAGGTGATTCCCCACCTTCCCGTCCGCCAGTGGGTGCTCTCCGTACCCAAGCGGCTTCGGCCCTTTCTGCACCAGACGCCCGAGGTGGCGAGTGCCGTGCTCGGCATCTTCATCCGGGCGCTCCGGGCAGCGATCCGAGGCGCGAGTCCGGGAGCACCGGTTGCACTTCGCGACGCGCAGCTCGCCGCCATCTCGTTCCCGCAACGCTTCGGGAGCTCGTTAAATCCGCACTACCACTTCCACGTGCTCGCCCTCGACGGCGTGATCTCCGGCGACGTCGAGCAC
>CAYORZ010000166.1:0-4826 GCA_964406485.1 uncultured Gemmatimonadaceae bacterium
TGTCCCCTGCGCCCGCCTCGGCGTCCACGAGCATCGCGCATCGAATCGAATATCCCGGCGGTGGGTTGTCCATCTTCACGGTGAGACATCCGTCAACCACCTCCCCACCCGTCCATCCCGTGGACCTGCCGACCTTCTCCACAATCTCCCCGTCGGGTGCCAACCGCCGATTCCGTCTGCGCAACTCACCGTCTGTCGCTTTTTGCTGGATTTGTGGCTGTTGTGAGGGGCTGCGGAGCGCTTACCCGTGGCCTCCCGAATCTGCGCTTCAAGCCGTGGATTGTGCCGGGCCGGCTTCGCGGTGCCAGGCCCACCCGCCTATCGCCGCACAGCGGCGACGATTTCCTCACCGTCGCGCTCGATGGCGGCGGGGTACAGACGGGGGCGCGCGCCCGCTCCGCCCCCCGCTGCCTCGTCCCGGACCGGCAGCCGGAGGTAGTCGCCGGTGAGGGCGAGGG
Source organism: uncultured Gemmatimonadaceae bacterium (assembly GCA_964406485.1). Lineage (GTDB taxonomy): Bacteria > Gemmatimonadota > Gemmatimonadetes > Longimicrobiales > Gaopeijiaceae > Gaopeijia. Next base: position 459 of record CAYORZ010000166.1, read on the forward strand.
GGCGGGACTGCGCGCCCCCCTGCTCCACGACGACGGTCGCCCTGCTGCCGACGCGGGCAGCGAGGTGGGCCTCTCCCTTGGCCCGGGCGCGCTCGCGGAGGTCGCGGGCCCGCTCGCCGGCCACCCGCTGCGGCACGGGCATCTCGCGCACGAGGTCGGCAGCGACCGTGCCGTCGCGGGGCGAGAAGGGAAAGACGTGCAGGTAGGTGAAGGGCAACTCGTCGACGAGCCGCGCGGTGTCGTGGTGGTCGCCGTCGGTCTCGCCGGGAAAGCCGGTGATCACGTCGGCGCCGAGTCCGAGCACCGGCAGCTGCTCGGCGATTTCCAGCGCGCGCCGCCGGTACTGCTCGCGGGTGTGCCAGCGACGCATGCGGCGCAGCACGGGGTCGGCGCCCGACTGGAGCGGCATGTGCAGGTGGGGCGCCACCCGGCCCCCGGAGGCGACGATCGTCGCCAACAGCGCGTCATCGATCTCGGTCGCCTCGATGCTCCCCAGACGGAAACGCACATCGGGCACGCCGTCGAGCAGGCGGCGCAGGAGCGTCGCGAGGGTGATCACCCCCCGGTCGAGGTCGCGGCCATAATGTCCGATGTGGACCCCGGTGAGCACGAGCTCGGGGTGGCTGCGAGCGAGGACCGCCGCCTCGGCCACCACCTCGTCGACCGGACGGGAGCGACTGGCACCGCGCGCCAGGCGGGTGGCGCAGAAGGCACAGCGGCGGTCGCAGCCGTCCTGGATCTTGAGCCAGCCGCGGGTGGCGCCACGCCGGGTGCGGAGCAGCTCGGCCCCCACCGGCTCGGTGTCGATCCGGTCGAGGGAACGCCGGTCAGTGAGCTGCACGAGTCCTGGCGTCGCTCCCGAGGCGGCCCTCGCGAGCGCCGCGCCGGCCACCGCCACCGGGTCGTGCCCCTCGACCACGCCGGCCACGTCCATTGCCCGGTAGTCGTCGGCCCGGAGTGCGGCCGAGCAGCCGGCCACGACCACGCGCGCCGCGGGGTGCTCCCGCTGCACGCGCCGGATCAGGCGGCGCGCGTCGGCGTCCGCCTGGTTGGTGACGGTGCAGGTGTTGATCACCACGATCTCTGCGTCGGCAACCTCATCGACCGTGACCGAGCCGCGCGCCTCGAGTTCCTGGCGCATGCGCTCGGTGTCGTACTGGTTGGCCTTGCAGCCGAAGGTGTGGTAGTGAACGCGCACCGCCCCGCCCCCCACCGGTCAGAAGCCGGAGAGGCGCACCGACGTGGAAAGGCGCCAGAAGCGTTCCTCGAAACTCCCGCCGGTGCGCGACCCACGCTCGAGCGCAAGGTCGAGACGAGACAACGGCACGCCCTGCACCGCGAGCAGGTCGATCCCCAATCCGGCAGTGAACGCCGACTCGGCGGGCTCGGTCGCTCCCTCCCAGAGGAAGGGGAGCGGGGTATTGCGGTACCCGAGGCGGACCCGCGAAGGCTTGCCGATTACCGAAGCCCCCGCCCACTCGATCCCGCCGCCCCAGGCGAAGGTGTCTCGCGCGCCGTCGTCGAGCGTGGCGTCGAGCGATGACCACCCGCTCCGCTGCACACCCACATTGGCGCGCAGGAGGGGTGAGAGCACGACCGTGGCCCCCACGCGCAAGTCGTCGGGAAGCCCGAACGTCGCCGCGCTCCCCTCCGTGTCGTCACTCGGCAGGGCGTCGAGTTCGCCCGACCACGTCCAGCTGGCGGCCAGGCGGAGCACGTTGCCCACATCGGCCGCGGCACCGACCGAGGCCAGCCAGCCGCGGTAGCTCCAACGCCCCCCCACGTTGTAGGGCTGCACGGGACTTCCGACGCTCAGCGAGTCGAAACGGCGGGTGAACACCCGCGAGACGTCACCGATGTAGCGGCCCACCTGGACTCCCACGTCGAGTCGCTCCGTGATCGAGCGCGCGACCCCGAGTCGCACCGTCGAAATCCCGCCGTTGGACTGGAACTGGTCGGTGACCCGAGCGCGCGCACCGTCGCCGTCGAGCTCGATCCGGTGCGTCGAGGCCCAGTTCCACCGCTGGTCCAGATATCCACTGAGCGAGACGGTCACCGTTCCGAAACGCGCGGGGTACCCGAGGGCCAGTGCCGGAAAGCGGGTGCCCCGGGCCTCGCCCGACCACGCGCCATCGGTCTGCTCGGCCCAACTCGCCTGCGCGGTGAAGCCGATCGAGGGAAGACCGAGGCGGGCGGCGGCGGCCGGATCGGTCGGTGACATCTCGCCTCCGACCAACCCGATCCCCGTACCGCCCAGCGCCGTCCCCCGCGCGTCGGTCGCGAGAAACGGCATTCCGAAGCCACGGCCGGAGAGGAGCGACTGGGCGGCCACGCCGGGGGCGCCCGCGGCCACGACGAGCAGGCAGGCGAAGGCGCCGAGTGCGGCGCGAGCGGCGGTGCTCATCGCACCTCCACGGTGTCGGAGACAGTCAGGATCAGCCGGAGAGTGGGCGGCGTCGCCGACCCGGGCCCGGCAAACGAGGCGAAGTTGATCGAGAGCGGCTCGATGGGGGTGAGGATCGCCAGGTGGCGGCCCCGCCCGGTCTCCGGATCGGCGAGAATCGCCTGCAGGAAGGTCGTGAGCGGGATCTCGACCGTGCGCGCCTCGTCACCCTGGAAGGCCCCGGGGGCGATCGGCACCCCCATTCCTCCGACCATCGACGAGCCGAGGGGAGACTTGGGCAGGAGGTCGGGGGCGAGCACGGGCCGCGCGTCGAGGTAGATGGTGTCGATGGGCTGGAAGGCCGACTGGGTCTCGGCGGTGGTCAGCTCGAGCGTCGCGCTGTTCAGCCGTTCGGCCGTGATCGCGATCGGACACGTCACGAGGACCCCGCAGACGGGACCTTCCGGGGTGATCTCGCGGGGCAGATCGAAGGTGAGGACCGTGCGCCACGACGGCGCGCCCCCGACCCGGATCCCGTCGGTCGCCGGCGCCGGGACCGGGTTGTAGATGAAGGTCCGCGACCCCCCGAGGGCCGTGACGGTGACGAGGGTGTCGCGGTGAATGTTGGGGCGGGCGTGAAGGCGGAGGTTGGTGTCGATCAGGTTGATCCGGCTGCCGGGAGTCCTCAGGTCGAACCGCACGCCATTGCCGATCTCGAGGGTGTCGCCGAGCAGTGCGACCTGGGCCGAGTCGAGCGGGATCATGATCGAGTCGCCGGTGGCGGGATCCCACGTCGCCTGCCCGAGGTCGATGCCGCCTCCCGCGCCGGGAATCTCCCACGCCCGCTGATCGTTGATCGTGTCGACGATCATCGTCCACGACGCGGTCACCGGCTCGAAGCGGGTCGGGAGCGCCGAGGCCCCCACCTCGACCGGAGCCGAGGGGACGTTGCCCGCGGTCGTGTCGAGTTGGACCATGAGGTATCCGCCCACGAAGGTGAAGGCGGAGTCGAGGCGCGTCGTGCCCACCGAGTCACGCACCTGGGCGCGCCAGGGGAAGCGGTCGTAGAGACTCAGCACGTGGGAATCGAGCACGCCTTCGTACTCCGAGGCCAGCGCGGCCTGGAAGACATCGCTCGGAGTCCCGTACCCCCCGTGGACCTCGACGAGGTCGGCAAACGCCTCGAAGGGGAGCACGACCTCCACCGTACGGGGGTCGAGGGGGCGGAGTCCGCTGTCGGACGAGGTGGGGGTCGCCTCGTCACAGCCCACGGCCGCCCAGGCCGCCGACACCAGGACCCCCAGCATCCACACTCGCTTCACCCGTTCTCCTCGTCTTCGGAAGGCGCCGCTGCGGGTCGCCGATGGTCGTCGTCCTGCGTCCAGATCCTGGGAAGGCGGGGCGAGAGGCCGGTGAGGATCTCGTACGAGATCGTTCCGGCGCGCGTCGCCACCTCGTCGAGCGACACCTCGGCGGCGCCGTCACGGCCCACCAGGGTCGCCAGATTCCCCGGCTCTACACCGGGCACCGCCGAAATGTTTACGACGGTCACATCCATGGAGATGCGGCCGATGATCGGCACCCGCTGCCCGCCCACGAGGGCGTGGCCGCAGTTGCCGAGCCGACGGGGAAGCCCGTCGCCGTAGCCGATCGCCAGTGTGGCCCACCGCTCGGGGCCGGTGGCGCGGTAGGTGGCGCCGTAGCCCACCGTCGTGCCCGGCCGCACGGCGGCGACCCGCAGCACCCGCGCCCGCACCGTGGCGACCGGTTCGGGGGCAGGCTGGTCGACGCCGATCCCACCGCCGTAGAGAAAGATCCCCGGGCGGGCGCCGCGGGCCTCGGGCCCCAGGCGGAAGGCGCCCGCCGAGTTGGCCGCGTGGAGGCGAACGGTGGAGGGGGGCGCCAGGCGGGCGTGGGCGGCGAGGAGTCCGTCGAGCTGGGCGCGCACGCCGGGCCCGCCGGGCTCGTCGGCCGAGTGGAGGTGG
>CAYORZ010000167.1:0-4821 GCA_964406485.1 uncultured Gemmatimonadaceae bacterium
TGTCGTACCACGGCTCCATCTCTTCGTAGGTCATCGGCCAGTCGAAGCCGAGGCCGTCGCGGGTATACGGCTTGAAGTCGTACGGCCCCATCCGGAGCGAGATGCGTCCCCAGTGATTCGTGCGGCCACCCAGCATCCGGGCGCGCCACCACATGAAGTCGCCATCGCCCCCGTCGTACGGCTCGCCCGGCACCTGCCACCCCCCGTCGACCGTCGCGTCGTAGAAACCGAACGGCTTCTCGGCGTACCCCCCTCCGCGGAGGGGTGCGTCGCGGGGGAGCTGAAACATCGGGGTCTCCGTCTCGGGGTCGTAGTCGCGCCCCGCTTCGAGCATGAGCACCCTCAGTCCGTTCACGGCGCAGATCAGGGCCGTCATCCCGCCAGCCGCTCCCGAACCGACCACGATCACATCGTATTCTTCCTGCTTCGTTCGTTTCATGCCGGGTCGTTCCTCATTCGAAGTCGGTGGAGGGCGGGGTCAGGAGAGGATCGTGCGCAGGTGGCGGTAGCTCCGGGCGACCGAGCGGGCAGGGTCGTCGGGGCGATCGTGCTCGACGAAGGCGTGCCGGATCCCCTGACGCCCGGCTTCGACGAGGAGGGCAGCGAAGTCGATCGCACCATCGCCGACCGCGACCATCTCGCCCGCAGGGGTGCGGTCCTTCAGGTGGAGCGAGATGAAGCGGCCGGGGTGAGCGCGAAGGAGCGCAAGGGGGTCGTGGCCCGCCTCCACCGCCCAGTAGACGTCGAGCTGGAAGGAGACGAGGGCCGGGTCGGTCTCGGCAATCATGCGGTGGAGGGGGCGCCGGCCGTCGGGTCCCGGAGTGAATTCGGCCGCGTGGTTGTGGAAACCGACCCCGATGCCACGGCGCCCGGCCTCGGTACCGGCCCGCTCCAGCGTCTCGATCGCCCCCGCAAGTCCCTCGGGAGCGAGTTGCTCGCGCGTGAGCGAGGGGACGATCACCCACCGGTGACCCAGGATCTCGGCCGTGTCCAGGGTGCGGGTCAGCCGGTCGGGCGCGAGGGCGTCGAGGCCGACGTGGGTCGACGGGGCGGCGAGTCCGCGGGCGTCGAGAAGGCTTCGGAAGTCGGCCGGCGCCAGGTTGTGCAGCCCGGCCAGCTCCACTTCGCCGTAGCCGATCCCGGCAACGACGTCGAGGGCGTCGGCGACGCTCTCGGCCAGGAGGGTACGGAGGGTATAGAGCTGGACCCCCACCGCCGCCAGGGAACGTCGCGGCGCGGCCGCCCACGCCCCCCCGCCGCCCGGTGCCCACGCCGACACCCCGAGAAGGGCCGCTGCCCGACCGAGAAAGCTCCGCCGGTCGAGGGTGTCGCCCTTGTCGACGTCGGCCGCGTCGCCGCTCACGGATCGAGCCTGCGGATCTTGATGTTGCGGAACCAGACGAGATCGCCGTGGTCCTGCAGGCCGATGGGCCCGGAGGGGTAGGTGCCGTAGTCGGGCCACGCCGCGAACTTGCTCGCCGCGACCTTCGCCTGCCACTCCGGAGAGCCGAGTTCGTACTGGGTCACGAACCGTCCGTTCAGCCAGTGCTGCACGGTGGGACCGACCTTCACGATGCGGGCCTGGTTCCACTCGCCGGCCGGACGCACGATCCCCCGGGGCGCCGGATCGAGGGCGTAGTTCGACCCCGCGGAGGTGAGCGGATTCGCGCCATCGGCGTGGCCGGCGTCGTCGAGGATCTGGTATTCGGGCGCCCCCTCGAAGATGCGCGATGCCTCTTCCGAGGCGAGGTAGAAGATCCCGCTGTTGCCCCCCGGGCTCACACGCCAGTCGACGACGAGCTCGAAGTCGGTGAATTCCCGGTCGGTGATGATGTCGCCGCCCCCTTCGGTGTGGCGCAGCGTCCCGTCGACCACCGACCACCCCTCCCGCACGCCTTCGCCCTGGTAGTTGCGCCACCCGGCGAGCGACTCCCCGTCGAAGAGGAGCATCCACCCCGCCGCCCGCTCCGCTCCGGTGAGACGGTTGTGCTCGAAGGCGAGTTCTTCCTGCCCGACGAGCGGAGGCGTGACCAGGAGGAAGAAAAGGACGAGGGGGATCCCGCCGTATCGGGCACGCGTCATCAGACCTCCCATCCGGGTCGGTATTCCCGGGTCAGGTAGCGGTTGGCGTCTTCGTGGTTGGTGATCCGCATTGCCACCGGATCGAATTCGATCGGAATGCCGGGGCCGGTTCGGAGCGCCACGGTTCCCAGATGCATCACCTCGGTGAGCGGGCCGGCGTACGAGAAGGGACTGACGGCCTGGTCGAGCCCCTTGCAGGCGTCCACCCAGTTCATCTCGTGCGAGCGTCCGGTGCGGTTGTAGCTCATCGGCACCTCGGCCGCTTCGCGGGCAACCGTCTCTGGGTAGATCCGGGGATTGCTGCCGTACGTCTCGTGAAGGAGCACGCCCCGCTCGCCCACGTACATCACCCCTCCCCCCCGATCGAGAGTCACCTCGGGGGGAATCCGGGGATCGCGGCGGGGCATCATCCCGCCGTCGAGCCATTCCAGCGTCACCGGGGGGAGGACGCCCCGACGGGGAAAGTCGTAATGGACCTTCGTCGCGAGGGGGAACATCGCGGGGGGCGTATCCGACCCTCCTCCCCCCCACCGGGTCGAGGTCGCCTCGACGGTGGTCGGATAGCCGAGTTCGAGCGCCCACCAGGGGTGATCGACCAGGTGCGCCCCCATGTCGCCGAGCGCCCCACCCCCGAACTCGACCTGCCCCCGCCAGTGGAAGGGGGTGTACATCGGGTGCCAGGGGATGTCTTCGGCGACCGGTCCCAGCCAGAGATCCCAGTCGAGGGTCTCGGGCATCGCCGCCTCGGACCATACCCCTTCGGCGAGCCGCGCCTGGAAGTCGGCCGGCCACCACCCCCGCTCGTCGTCACCGTCGAGGTCGCGGGGGGCGGGGCGGGGGATCCCCTGCGGCCAGTACGGGCGATCGGTCCAGATCTTCACCTCACGGATCGGACCCAGGACTCCGGAGCGAACGATCTCGTTCACCCGGCGGGCGTCGTCGGAAGAGTGTCCCTGGTTGCCCATCTGTGTGACCACCCCCGTCTCTTCGGCGAGCCGGGTGAGGACGCGCGCCTCGTGGATCGACCAGGTGAGGGGCTTCTGGACGTAGACGTGCTTCCCTGCCTCCATCGCCGCCCTGGCGATCACCGCGTGCGTGTGGTCGGGGGTGGCGACGACGACCCCGTCGAGGTCGCGCTCCCGGGCGAGCATCTCGCGGAAGTCGGTGTAGCGGCGGGCGTCGTCGTACTGCGCCTTGAGCGCCACACCCTCCTCGCGCGGACGCCGGTTCTCGCCGCTCCCGACCGTGAGCCGCTCTTCGAGGGCCCGCTCCACCTGGGCGAAGTCGACGTCGCAGAAGGCGACGATCCGCTGACTGACGAGTTCGAGGCCGTTGCTCGCCCCCATCCCCCCCGCCCCCACGATCGCGATCGTAAGCTGGTCGGAAGGGGCGGTGTGACGGGGGCCCCCGAGAACCGAGCGAGGCACGACCATCGCGCCGAGGGCGGCGGTGCCGGCCGTTCCGAGAAAGATGCGGCGGGAGACCGATGAGTCAGGCACGATGAGCCCTCTGCCCGGGCCGCGGGCTCGCCCTGCAACCACAGTGCGCGAGCCCGGCGACGTGACACGATGGGGCAGAATGAGGGGGGCGGGCCGGAAACGCAAAGTGCGGGCGTTTCGGCACTGCATGACGCGCGCGTGACTACCGCAGCGACTCCCGCACCTGACGGTACAGTTGGTCCCGGCGGTAGGGCTTCTTCAGGACCGGAAGGTCGGCGCGGTCGGCCACCTCTCCGGCAGCGTCGAGGTAGCCGGTGGAGAGGATGATGGGGAGGTCGGGCCGGATGCTTCGCATCGCCTCGGCCGCCTCGGCGCCCCCCATCCGGGGCATGGTCAGGTCCATCAGGACCAGATCGATGGCCTCGGGGGCGTCGCCGAGACGCTCCACCGCCTCGAGTCCGTCACGCGCGAGGACCACCTCGAGTCCGATCACCTCGAGCATCGTCTGCGCGACGTCGCGGACCGTGTCGTCGTCGTCGACCACGAGGACCGTCCCCCGGATCGCCCCCGGGTCGTCGTGCGCGGCTTCGACCATCGGTTGCTGGCCCTTCGGGTCGGCGGCGACACCGGGAAGGATGACCTGGAGCTCGGTCCCCCTCCCCTCGGTGGTCCGGAGGGTGAGGGCGCCCCCGTGGCCCCGCACGATGCCGAGCACCGCGGCGAGTCCCAACCCCCGACCGCGCGCCTTCGTGCTGAAGAAGGGCTCGAAGATGCGCTGGCGGGTCTCTTCGTTCATCCCCCGCCCGGTATCGGCCACGCGGACCCCGGCCCACGGCCCCGACCCCGAACGGACGTCGACCACCGCGTCCTGTTCGCGCACGGGATCGGTCTCGGCGTGGAAGGTCGTGATCTCGATCCATCCCCGGCGCGAGCCCACGGCGTCGGCGGCGTTGGTGAGGAGGTTGAGAACCACCTGCCGGAGCTGGACCACGTCGCCCTGGGCGAGCGGGCGCTGCGGGTCGAGGCGGAGGATCAGCTCGACCGTGGGGGGGAGCGAGACCTTCATCAGGTCCGACATCTCCTGCACCACCTCGTTGACGTCGACGGGCTCGACGGTCGAGCGCCCCTTCCCCGCGTAGGCGAGCATCTGCTGGCAGAGGTCGGCCGCCCGCTGCGACGCGCGCAACACCTCTTCCACGTGATCGCGTGCCGGGTGGTCGTGTTCGAGCGCTGAATCGGCGAGGTCGGCGTTGCCCATGATGGCGACGAGGAGGTTGTTGAAGTCGTGCGCGATCCCGCC
>CAYORZ010000168.1:0-4813 GCA_964406485.1 uncultured Gemmatimonadaceae bacterium
AATACCTGCGGGGGCAGGAGGGAATGCTCGCGCGACTCCTCTCCGAAGACACGGAGCTCGAATGGGACCTCGCCGGCGACGACCTCGTCGTCCGCACCGATCCCACCCGACTCGACCAGGTGCTGCTCCCCCTCATCTGGCGGCGACGTGACGCCCTTGTCGACGGGGGACGGGTGCGCATCCGCCTGGCCCCGGTCCGGCGTACCGAAGGCGATGCGGGCGACGGTCGGGGACTTCCGGCCGGCCCCTTCGCCTCGCTTGCCGTCACCACGGTGCCCGGGGGGGTGTCTGCGCCGACCGACGGGTGGGAAGAGGATCCCCGCCCGGACCCCGTCCTGGTGGCCGTCCGGGCGGCGGTGGCCACGATGGGGGGGGCACTGCGCTCCTGGTACGCCGCGGGCGGGGCCCAGCGCAGCGAGATGCTTCTCCCGGTAGAGGGGGGTGGCGACGCCGATCCCCGGGGGGGCGAGCTTCCCGGAGGCAGCGAGACGATCCTCCTGGTCGAGGACCACGCCGAGCTGCGCCGGGGGATGCGGCGGGCGCTCGATCACCTGGGGTACCGGGTGGTCGACGTCGCCGATGGTGCCGAGGCGGTCGCCCTCATGGCCGAGGGGGGACTCCGCCCCGACCTCGTCCTCTCCGACGTCGTCCTTCCCTCCCTCTCCGGCCCGGAACTGCGCGCCCGCATGCACGATATGGGACTCCGCGTCCCCATCCTCTTCCTTTCGGGCTACGCCCACCACCCGACGCTCGAGCACCTGAGGGCGTCGGGAGTCCCCGTGCTCACGAAGCCGGTACCGACCCCCGAACTCGCGCGGTGGGTCCGGGCGGCGCTGGACGCGGAGTGAACCGGGAGTGTCAGCCGAGCGCGCGGGGGAGCTGGAAGGCGACGAGGTCGCCCGCCACGTCGCCGGCCACGAAGGCAGGGTCGTCCCAGCCGGCGATATCGAAGGTCAGGACGGCCATGGCCGCCGTGGGGAAGTCCCGGCGGAGGTGCTCGCGCGCGGCGCTCCTTCCGGGCCGCGCCAGGGCGTCGGCGAGGGTGTGGGTGCCCGGGTTGTGACCCACGATCATCACCCGCGTCGCAGTGCCTCCCTCTTCGGCCAGCACGTGCAGCATCCGGGCGGGCGAGGCGAGGTAGAGGGCGGAGTGGTACGAGACCTCCAGGGCCAGCGTTTCGCGGGTGCGCGTGGCGTCGGAGCAGAGGACCCGCCCCGGCACCCCGTGGTGTTCGGCGAGCCAGCGGGCCATCGCGGGGGCCGCCTGCACGCCGCGGGGGCCGAGCGGCCGCTCGTGATCGGGGACGCCGGCGGGCCAGTCGGATCTGGCGTGTCGGAAGAGGATCAGGGTGCGCATGAAGGTCGCCGAAGGGGGGAGGGGGAGGGGGACCCCGGCCGGAAGCGGCGGACGGGACGGAGGGATCATGGGGTGGGGGCGGCCGGCGCGCGAGGACCCCGGGCGTGAGGCAAGCCGGAGACGACGGCCTGGAGGCCCACGAGATCCTGGAGCGGCTGCGCGCGCGCGGCGCAGTCCGGCTCGAGCGGGTCGTCTTGCGGCCCAACCGCTCGACCCTCTGGTCGCTCACGTCCGGGCGTACCGTGCTCAACCTGCACACGGCCTACCGCCACGCCCCGGATGAGATCATCGATGCCTTCGCCCTGCTCGTGCGCCCGGGAGTGCCGCCCGACGTGCGTCGGGTGGCGCGGCGTCGCGTGGCGACGTGGCCGGGGGTGACGGTGGAGATCCGACGGATCCGTGCGGCGCACCGGCGCCGCACCTCGCCCGCCGCCGGGGTGGGGGAGTGCTGCGCGACCCCCGCCCAGCGCGTCTACCTGCACCGTCTCTACACCTGGCTCAACCGCACGCGCTTCGACGGCCTGCTTCCCCCGGTCGTTCCCCTCCGGCTCTCGCGCCGCTTCACCCGCCGGCTGGGGCAATTCGTCCCTGCCCTGGAGGGGGGGCGCCGCACCGTCGGCGAGATCGCCCTGGCCGCCGACCTCATACTCGCCGAGAACGACGCCGAACGGATCGACACCCTCCTGCACGAGATGGCCCACGCCGCCAACTACCTCGTCGAGGGGGAGGTCGGGCACGGTCCGCGGTGGCGGGCCTGGGCGCGGCGCGTCGGTTGCCGGGACCGCGCGACCTGCAGCGCGCCCATCCATCGGCGCCAGAGCCGGGCGCCGTCGCGCCGCGTGCCTCCCCTCCCCCCCGGGTGGCGAAGCGGGGGCGAGAAGGACGGGTCTCAGGCGCGTCCGCGCAGGCGGAGCGTCGTGTCGACGACGGCTTCCGCCGTGATTCCGAACTCCTCGTAGAGGCGCTCCCACGGGGCCGACGCCCCGAAGTGGTCGATCCCGACCGACGCGCCGTGCGCTCCGGTCCACCGCGCCCACCCCGGGGTCGCGCCGGCCTCGACCGAGACGCGCAGCGCGATGTCGCTCGGGAGCACTTCCTCGCGGTAGGCCGCGTCCTGGCGTGAGAAGAGGTACCAGGAGGGAAGACTCACCACCCGCGTGGGCACCCCCATCTTCTGCAGCGTGCGACGGGCCTCGAGGGCGATCCCCACTTCCGATCCGCTCGCGATGAGGATCGCCTCGGGGGCGCCTCCGTCTGCCTCGGCCAGGATGTAGCCGCCGCGCTCCAGTCCCTCGGCCGGAGCGAGTTCGCCGCCCCGGTCGAGGAGGGCGACGTTCTGCCGGGTGAGGGCCAGGAATGCCGGTCCGTCACGGCGCAGCAGTGCCATGCGCCATGCCACGGCCACTTCGGCGGAATCGGCGGGGCGCAGATCCATCACGCCCGGGATCAGCCGGAGCGCCATGAGGTGCTCGATCGGCTGGTGGGTCGGGCCGTCCTCGCCGAGGCCGATGGAGTCGTGGGTGAAGACCCAGGTGACCGGCGCCCCCATCAGGGCCGCGAGCCGGATCGCGGGCCGCATGTAGTCGGAGAAGATCAGGAAGGTGCCGCCGAAGGGGCGCACCCCGCCGTGAAGCGCCATCCCGTTCAGGATCCCGCCCATCGCGTGCTCGCGGATCCCGAAGTGGATGATCCGTCCGCCCGGCCGGTCGGCCAGGAGGCTGCCCCCGTCGGTGATATCGGTCTTGTTGGAACTCCCGAGGTCGGCCGAGCCGCCGATCAGCTCCGGGATCCGGCCGGCGAGGGCATTCAGCACCTTGCCCGACGTGGCGCGGGTGGCCTCGGCGCGGGGGGAGAGAGAGGGAAGGTCCGCGTCCCAATCGGGAGGAAGGTCGCCCCGGATCACCGTCCGCTCGTATTCGGCGGCCAGTTCGGGGTGGGCGGCGCGGTACGCCTCGAAGCGGGCGGTCCAGTCGGCCCGCAGAGCGGCGCCCCGCTCGCCCACGCGCGACCACGCCTCGACCGCCGCGGGGGGAAGGTGGAAGGGCTCGAGCGAGGGGTAGCCGAGGTTGCGCTTGGTCGCGGCGATCTCGTCGGCGCCGAGTGGCGCGCCGTGGGCGGCAGCGGTGTCGGCCATCCCCGGGCTTCCCCAGGCGATGATGGTCTTCAGCACGATGAGGGTCGGGCGGTCGGTCTCGGCCCGCGCGGCCTCCATGGCGCGATCGAAGGCGTCGAGGTCGTTGCCGTCGTCGACCCGGAGCACGTGCCACCCGTAGGCCTCGAAGCGCGCCGCCTGGTCGGTCGAGGTCGCGAGATCGGTCCGCCCCTCGATCGTGATCGAGTTGTCGTCGAAGACCCAGATCAGCTTTCCGAGCTGCTGATGCGCGGCGAAGGCGGCCGCCTCGTGGCTGATCCCCTCCATCAGGTCGCCGTCCGAGCAGAAGGCGATGGTGTGGTGGTCGACGATCTCGTGTCCGGGGCGGTTGAACCGGTCGGCGAGCCACCGCTCCGCGAGCGCCATCCCCACGCTGTTCGAGATTCCCGCACCGAGGGGACCGGTCGTCGTCTCCACCCCCGGCGTGTGCCCGACCTCGGGGTGGCCCGGAGTCCTCGATCCCCACTGCCGGAAGGCGCGGATGTCGTCGAGGGTGACGTCGTATCCGGAGAGGTGGAGGAGGGAGTAGAGCAGCATCGAGGCGTGCCCCACCGAGAGCACGAAGCGATCGCGATCGGGCCACTCGGGGTCGGCAGGGTCGTGCCGGAGGTGGCGGGTGAAGAGGGCGTAGCCTGCCGGGGCGAGGGCCATCGGGGTGCCCGGATGCCCGGAGTTGGCAGCCTGGACGGCGTCCATCGAGAGGACGCGGATGGCGTCGATGCAGAGCCGGTCGAGATCGGTCATGGAATCACCACGGGTCGCGGGTCGTCGTCAGCCGACCACGAAGTTCACGAGTCGATTGGGTACGTGGATCACGCGACGCACCGTGACCCCGTCGAGGTGGCGCGCGACGTTGGCCTCGGCGCGGGCCGCGGCCTCGGCGGCGGTGGCGTCGGCGTCGGCCTCCAGCAGGACGGTCCCGCGGAGCTTGCCGTTGACCTGCACCGCGACCTCCACCTCGACCTCGCGGGCCGTCTCGGGGTCGAAGGTGGGCCAGGTGGCGGCGTCGAAGAGGCCGTCCGTATGGCCGAGCCGCTCCCACAACTCCTCGGCAATGTGCGGGCAGAAGGGGGCAACAAGCAGCACGAGGGGCTCCACTTCGGCGAGGGCCGCCGTCCGTCCCCCGGCGCGCACCACGTTGAGATACTCCATGAGGGCGGCGATCGAGGTGTTGTAGCCGAGCTCGGGAAGCTGCTCGGTCACCTGCCGGATCGTCTGGTGGAGCTTGCGTTCCACCTTCGGGTCCGGCGCCCGTTCCTCGGCCGTGGTCACCGTGGTCCACAGCCGGTGCAGGAAGCCGTGCGG
>CAYORZ010000169.1:0-4805 GCA_964406485.1 uncultured Gemmatimonadaceae bacterium
AGAACCTGTCGTGTTGCCAATTACACCACCCCCGAACGCGTCCCTCCAACCCGAGGGTCGGAGAAGCGGGAGAACCCATATGGTAACCCGTGGACGGCGATTCGTCTAAAGATCGAACCGGCTCCTCACGGCGCATTCTCCACCGTCCACACCCACCACCGACCCTCGATCCTCCGCACGACGAACACCCACCCGAAGTGCTGAGACGGCTCGCCCGTGCGGACGAAAACCACTTCGCCGTGGATGCGCCGCTCCTCGTCGTCACCGCTCGAGGCGATCGGCTCGAACGTCACGCGGTATGGAGGCTGCCCGGGCGGATCGATGGCGATCATCTGCGCCTCCTCGCGGAAACGGGCCATCTGGGGCCCGTCACCGGCGAACCACGGCTCCACTTCTTTCAACTCGCCCGTGACGGCGAACCTTCCCCAGCCCCCGAGAGCTTCTCGGATCGCCGCCTCGGGGTCGTCGAAGGTCGTCGTCGGAGTCGCAGCAACACCGCTCTCTGTGGTGGCCGATCCGGCCGGCGGCTTCGTCGGGGAGGTCGCCTCCATCGTCGGGAGGGACGCCGTGGTGGTCGGGCCTTTGGGTTCGCTGTCATCCGGTCTGGCGGCCCACACTGCCAGGACAGCCAGAACAACCACCACACCGGCGACACCCACCCGCGAAGGACGCATCAAGGAGAGAGGGCGGGGGTCACCGTGGCGCGGGCACTCACCTCCACCGGGCCGGTGGTCACCAGCCGCAGCAGCGTCAGGTCGACCGAGGCCCATGCCCTGACCCTGGCTTCCGATCCGTCGGCGGCGATGTCGATGTCGTAGGCGACCGGAAACCCGGCCTGCGCGGCGATCGCCTCGCCCACCCGGGATCGCACCCGGGCGGGATCGAGGACGAGATGCCCCTCCAGCCGCCACACCGACTCGTCGATTCCGCTGCCCGCCGCCACCGCCGCCGAGTCCACGAGCGAGCTCACGTAGCTGTAGGCGGAGAGTCCCCGCCACAGGTCTATCGCGATTCCTCCCACGACGAAGACGACCATCATCAGGCCGACCATCCACAGAGTCACCGAGCCGCGGTCGCCCTTCATGGGAGGCTGCGATAGACGTCGACCGGCTCGGCGTGAAGAGCGGTGACCGGCACCCCGCCGACATCCCCCCAAGGGGTGGTGACCAGGGGGACGTGCACAGTCACCTCCGCGGTGACGTAGGCGCCACGCCGGAGGACACACGGGCTTCCGCCGCACATCACTACCTCGACCGCCTCGTAGCCCCGTGCTGTGGCCATCGGCTGAACGGCAGCGCTGCCGATGGCGGTGGGGTCGTCGTGCGCCAGTACCGCGGCCCTCGCCGCCTCTGCGGCGGCGGCCCGGACGAAGGTCCTCGCCTCGAGCCATGGAGAGAAGGCGAGGACGACGATCAGCGCGGGCAGCACGAGGAGCCCCATCCCCAAAGCGAACTCGAGCGGGGCCGCCCCCATCACATGCTCGAAATTGTCCAGCACGAGCAGCAGGCCCGCCTCCAACGCGAAGGAGAGGTCGGTCGCAGACGAGATCCATCCCGGCACGACTCCACGCGCCCGCGCTACCAGCGCACCGCCGGCGTCTTCGCATTCGAACTCGATCGAGGCGGCGAGGCCGCCTACGAGTCCGGTCAGGGAATCGGCGAGGACCGAGGCACATTCGGTGGCATCTGCCCCGACGACGGTCCCGGCTCTCGCACCTCGCTCCAGGGCAGCGAGCACCGCTCCCCGCATGTACTGGTACGCCACGAGTTGGACCAATCCCACCACCATGAACATGGCGAGGCCGGCGGCGATGACGAACTGGAGAGAGGCGAAACCTCGCTCTAGCCGCCGAGGATCTGGCTGCTGATCCAATTCACGACATCGAGTCCCAGGGCCTCGAGTGCCGCCCAGATCACCACCAACGCGGCGATCGCCAACGCGGCATTGCCCATCAGCTCGGCGGTGTTGAGGCCCCTGTCGTCGTGGTGAGCTCTCCCGAGGAGAGCCGCCACCCTTCTCAACATGGCGTGCATAGGTCGCTTCTCCTTTCTCATCGCCATCCGGTGAGCAGATACGGAAGAGGTGCAGCCACGAAGAGCAACAGAGTGGGAGCCAGCAAGGCGATGGTCGGGACGAGCATGGCGGCACGACGACGAGTCGCCGCCCGCTTCATCGCCTCTCGGCGAGTCTCCCGGACGTCTTCGGCGAGCGCAAGGAGGCCCGCTGCCAGGTCCACCCCTCGCTCGTCTGCGATCGCCAGCAGGCGGTATGTGCGGGCGCAGGACGGTTCGGGCGTGGCGTCCGCCACCCGCTGGAAGGCTTCGAACACCGTCATCCCGGCCCGGTGGAGTCTCACGGCTTCAGCGAGATCCGCCACCACTTCCCCCCTTCCGCGGCCGATGACCTGGTTGACCGCCTGCAGCACCGCTCCCCCCGCCCGGACCCGCAAGGCGAGGAGCTGGTCGATGGTGTAGATCTCGATCCGCATGCGGAGTCGCCGATCCTCTATCGACCGATCCAGTCGGCCCCGGGTGCGACCCACCGCGGCGATCGATCCCGCGACGATCAACGTCAGCACGGCCGGCGTGGAGGCACCCAACGCAATACCGGCGGCGCCTCCGAGGACGGCTCCGGAGAACAGGGCGCGAAGTTGACGAACCCGGAATGCAGAGACGCGCTCGTGGTCGTTCGATGCGGGGAGATAACCCGCCTGTCGGAGACGCAGCGCGAGTCGGTCTTCGCCGGCGGGGTCGAGACGCTCCCCCAGCGCGGTGGCGAGGCGCCGGATCATCGGGCCGAAGACTCGAGCGACGGCGGAAGCGGGCTCGTTGGCGGTCGGCACACCGGAAGGAACGACGTAGGGTCGCAGGCGCGGTGCGAGCCGAGGCGTCGGCGGGATGAGCATCCACATGAGGCCGGCGGCGACGACCGCCGACCCCGCCGCCGCCAGCACCGCCACCGGTGTCATCGTCCCAGCACCCTCGGTTCCTCCGGCATCCGACCCAAGCGGCTCACGAGCCACGCACCTCCCAACGACATGAGCCCGCCGACACCGACGACGGCCAACCCCAAGGGAGTCGAATAGAACTCGCGGAAAGGCCCGTCCCGGATGGTCATCGCCACCAGCACCAGCCACGGGAGGATGAAGACGACCCGGGCGTTGATCCGGTGCTCGAGCGCGGCGGTGTCGATCTCCTCCGTCGCCCACACGTCGCGGGCCGTGGCTTCGGCGAGGTCCCGCAGGATCTCCGGAACGATCGCCCCGCCCTTCTCGTGGGCAACGATCAAGACCTCGAGGACCCGGTCGGTGGTGGGATCGGCCACTTGGTCGCGGATCGTCTCCAGCGCGGGAACGACCCCCAGACTGCGGGCCAGGAAGGGGTAAGGAGCGAACGCTTCCCGCAGGGGTGCCGGACCCTCGACAGCCAAGGCCTCGAGTGCCCGGGCGAGCGACCTCCCGGCGGCGATCGAGGCCACCAGGTCGCGGAGGCCGTCGGGCCACGCCTGCCGCAGGTCGCCCAGTCGTTTGCGCCGCTGGGCAGCGAAGTAGAGACGAGGGAGCATCCCCACCAGCACCGCTGGCACCGACGCGATCGCCCAGTTGGCTGTCAGCCACGACACGAAGAGAAACGTGAGGGCCGCGGATCCCACCGAGATCCCCCAGAACTGCGACGGGGTCGTCGAAACCCCGGCTTGGACCAGCCACTCCTGGGCCCGGCTGCGGCGGCGACGCCGGCGTCGCCGCTCGGGCAGCAGGCCGAGAACGGCCGCAACGAGCGCGCCGGCGGCGAGAGCGCTGATGAGCGAGGCGACCAACCTCATGCCACGCCCTCGCGGCGGCCGGCGAGCACGGAGCGGAGGTCGAAGCCGTCTCCGATCGCGCGCTCGATTCGGTCGGTGACTGGCTGAGGCGGGAGAGCGCCGGTCCACTCGAGCGGCGCTCCCAGGTGCTCCCGCACGAAGATCGGCTGAGTGGAGAAGTCGTCACGCAGCGAAGGAACGACGGCGAGGATCTCCACGACCCGGCGACGGATCGGCCCGTCACCGGCCGTGTCTCGGTCGAGATGGACGACGAAGTCGATTGCCGAGGCGAACACCTTGCGCACCACCGTCTCGGTCACGTTCTCTCCGGCCATCAAGGCGGCATTGACCAGCGCATCCAGCGCGTCGGGCGCCGAATTGGCGTGCACGGTGCAGGCGAATCCGCATCCGGCGTTGACCGCACGTGTCAGTTCGAAGGCTTCCGCGCCGCGTACTTCTCCCACCACGATCCGGTCGGGCCGCATCGCCAAGACCAGCTTCACGAGGCCCCTCAGGCTGATCTCGCCTGTCCCGTCGAGCGCCGGCGGCCGTGCCTCGTAGAACGATCCGTGGACCAGGGGAACATGGAGCTCGCGGACCTCTTCGCAACAGCGCACGCAGTGGGCAGCCGGGACCGCGCCGATCAACGCCGACAGGAGCGACGTCTTCCCGGCGCCCGGCGGACCCGAGACCACGACCGACGTGGTCGCCTGCATGACGGCCCGCAAGAAGCGCGCTGCCTCGGCAGGCAGCGCCGACCGCTCGACCATCGTGTCGAGGCTCTCTCGCCGGAGGGCATACCGGCGGATCGTGGCCGAGAGCCGATCGGAAACGGGAGGAATCACCGCGGTGAGACGGGCCGACTCGTCCAGCACCCGCGCCTGCACCATCGGACTGGACGCGTCGAGCCGCCGATCGGCCTCGGCGAGGAGTCGGTCGAGGACCTGACGGTTCTCCCGTTCTGAGGTCGGCTCGTCTATCGCCCGGAGTCGCCCCGCGGCATC
>CAYORZ010000170.1:0-4786 GCA_964406485.1 uncultured Gemmatimonadaceae bacterium
TGGCGCCTTCGGGGGGAGATGGGGATCGGGGCCGTGGCGACGCGTGCCGGGGCGGCGGGCGGGGGGACGGGCCAGTTGCAAGGGCCTGGTATGACTTCGGGACAGTACGGATCTGTCGATGGTCACGCAAAGGGTGCGGGCGGTGCGGCCGCGTCACGCAGCACCCGGCGCACGAGCGTGACCCAGTACGCGGTCCCGTACACGAGGGCGCCGTCGTCGAAATCGTAGGCCGGGGAGTGGACGGGGGCGGAGTCGCCGTTGCCGAGAAAGGCGTAGGCGCCCGGCCGCTTTTCGAGCAGGAAGCCGAAGTCCTCGGCGGCCATGAGGGGCGGGTGGTCGGCCACCACACCCCCCTCGCCGACCACGACGCGGGCCGCAGCGGTGGCGTGGGCGACCGAACCGGCGTCATTGATGGTCACGGGATAGTGGCGGCGATAGTCGAGGTGGCCCCGGCACCCGTGCGCGGCAGAGACCGCCTCGACCCGCCTCCGGAGTCCCCGCTCGATGCGGGTGCGCACGGCGTCGTCGAAGGCGCGCACCGTGCCGCGCAACTCGACCTCCGCCGGGAGGATGTTCCACCCCCGTCCCCCGTCGATGCCGGTAACGCTCACCACGGCCGGCACCTGCGGATCGAGGTCGCGGCTCACGACGCTCTGCAGCGACGAAACGAGCGCGCCGGCAGCGACGATGGCGTCGGCGCCCGTGTGGGGCCGGGCGGCGTGGCACGCTTCGCCCTCGATCACGATCTCGAAGAGGTCGAGCGCGGCCATCACCGGGCCGCTCCGGAGGGCGAAGGTGGCGAGGGCGAGTCCGGGCTCGGTGTGCAGCGCGTAGACCGACTCCATGGGAAAGCGCTCGAGGAGCCCGTCGTCGAGCATGGCACGACCTCCGGCCTCGTTTTCTTCTGCGGGCTGGAAGATGAAGTGTACCGTGCCGTCGAAGCCCCCCGTGGCGGCGAGGTGGTGGGCCGCGCCGAGAAGCATCGCCATGTGTCCGTCGTGGCCGCAGGCGTGCATGCGTCCCTCGTGCAGCGAGCGGTGCGGGCGGTCGGAGACTTCGGTCAGCGGGAGGGCGTCGAGTTCGGCCCGGAGTCCGATGGCGCGACCCGAAGTCCCCCGGCGCAGGGTGGCCACCACCCCCGTCCCCCCGATCCCCGTCGTGACCTCGAGTCCGGCTGTGGCCGCCTGCTCGCCCACGAACGCAGCAGTCCGATGCTCCTCGAAGGCGAGTTCGGGGTGCCGGTGGATGTGGTGGCGCCAGCGAACCATGGTGCCGTGCAGGGGCCGGACCTCGTCGAGCACCGCGCCCGCAGCGAGGCCCGCCCCGCCCCCCGCGGTCGTGCCCGCGGCGGAGCGCGCCCCGAGATGGGGAGGGGTGGGGGTCATGGAGGGGTCGGGAGGAATCATCGGGAGTCAGCCGTGGAGGGAGGCACCGCCGTCGACCACCAGCTCGGTCATCGTGATCTGGCGGGCCTGTTCGGAGAGGAGGTAGACCACGGCATCGGCGACGTCGCCGGGGTCGGCGATGCGCCCCAGGGGGATTCCGGTGCGGAAGTCGGCCGGAGAGCCGTCGATCACGGGGGCGTCGCCACCGATCTCGCCCTGGAAACGGGCCTGCATCGGGGTGCGGGTCGAGCCGGCACAGACGACGTTGCAGCGGACGCCGTTGCGGGCGAGTTCGAGTCCGAGGGTGCGGGTGATCATCGAGGCCGCCGCCTTCGACGCCCCGTAGGCGGCCATCCCGACGCGCGGCACGAGCCCCGCATTGGAGCCCACGGTCACGATGGCGCCGCGGCCGCGCTCGGCCATGCGCGCGCCCACCGTCCGTCCGACGACCCAGACACCGAAGGCGTTCACCTCGAACATATGCCGGTAGTCGGCGGCAGGTGTGTCGATCGTCCGCGCGACCTCGATCACGCCGGCCACCAGCGCCGCGCGTTCGATCGGGCCCCACGTCGCTTCGGTCTCGGCCACGACCGCCTCGACGTCGCGCTCGTCGGTGACGTCCATCCGGCGGGTGCGGAGGTGACGGGGGGCAGCGATGTCGCCCAGGGGGGCGAGGCCCTCGGCGTCGACGTCGGTGGCCACCACGCGACACCCCGCGTGGAGCAGCGCCTCGACGACGGCGCGTCCGATGCCGCCGCCGGCACCCGTCACGAGAGCCACGGGCCCCTCGGGCGACGCCCCGCCCCCACCGCCCCGCCCGGTCGCCGTCATCGGTCCCCCCCGGAACGCGGGGCGGTGCGTACGAGCCGTTCGGTCAGGACCTCGGCGATCCGCGCCGCAGCGGCCGGACCCGTCATGTGGGGGTGGATCACCGGGACGGGGTGCGATTCGAGGGTCTGCACGTAGGGCCTCCAGGCGCCGGGATCGATGTCGGTGTCCCCGTGGTCGAGGGCGGCGCGGAAGTGGAGCACATCGGCCGCCACCCGGGGGTGGTGGTGAGTGCGTACCAGTCGGTTGTTCAACCCGACGACCCGCACCACCCCCTCGAGGGCGTCATCGGAGAGGGCGGCGAGGGGGTGGCGCCGATCGTCGAGCGCGCGCCGGACGGCTTCGCGGTCGAGGGACCCGGGGGGGAAGCGGTCCGGGTCTTCGCCGGCGATCAGCAGAAGGGCGCGGAGGGGAGCGTCGGGCTCCGGCTCCGGCTGCCCGTGCCAGTAGTCGGCGGGGTAGGCATCGAGAAGGGCGATCATGCCCGGGGGGAGCCGTCGCGCGATGATCTCGTGCGCCATCGCGTGCGCGATGATCCCCCCGACCGACCACCCCAGGAGGTGGATCGGTCCGCCCTCGTGCGTGGCCAGGATGCGGTCGAGGTAGTCGCGCGCGATATCGTCCATCCGTTCGGGGAGTCCGTCGCTGCGGAGGATCCAGGGGGACTGTACCCCGACGACGCGCACCATCCCGGCAAGCTCGCGGGCGAGGGTGGCGTACGACCACGCCAGCCCCCCCGCCGGGTGGATACAGTAGAGCGTGCCGGTGTCGGCAGTCGCGGGACCGGCAGCGAGCGGGAGAAGCGGCGCGAGCCCGGCCTCTGCGTCGGGGAGGGACTCGGCCGTCGCGGCGTGGTGCTCCCTCGCCCCCTCCACCCGCCGCGCGAGGGCGGCCACCGTCGGCATCGAGAAGAGGGCGCCGGGAGAGAGCGCCACCCCGGTGGCGGAGCGCAGGCCCTGCAGGACGTCGATCGCAGCGAGCGAGTGGCCGCCCAGGCGAAAGAAGTCGTCGCCGGGACCGGGGAGCGCCGGCAACCCCAACGCCCGGGCGAACTCCCGGGCGACGAGGCGCTCGGTCGGCGTGCGCGGGTCGCCGCCCGCACCGACGGCCGGCGCCGGCGGGGGGGGGAGGGCGCGGTGGTTGACCTTCCCGCTGGGCGTGAGGGGGAAGGCATCCAGAACCGTGACCGCGGCCGGCACCATCGCCTCGGGCAGCCGCCGAGCCAGGGTGTCGCGGAGGGCGTCGGGATCGAGCGAGCAGTCCTCGTCGCCGCTCGTCGCGGTCACCCAGGCGACGAGCACCGGGCCGGCCGGACCTGCGTCGTGGAGGGCGACGACGGCCCCCGAGACCCCGTCGATCTCGAGGAGCGCTGCTTCGACCTCGCCGAGTTCGATCCGCTGTCCCCGTACCTTCACCTGCCGGTCCAGCCGCCCGTCGAAGAGGATCACCCCGTCGCGGTGCCACCGGGCCCGATCGCCCGTCCGGTACATGCGCTCGCCGGGGTGGAAGGGATCGGCGACGAAGCGGTCGGCGGTGGTCTGCGGGTCGGCGAGGTAGCCCCGGGCGAGCTGGCGTCCAGCGAGGTGGAGTTCGCCGGCGACGCCGGGGGGGAGCGGGCGCTGCCGGGCGTCCAGGATGTAGCAGCGCGTGTTCCAGACCGGACGACCGATGGGCACCGGGTCGGAACGGTCGTCGGCGAGGGCGGGCCAGGCCGTGACGTCGACGGCGGCTTCGGTCGGGCCGTAGAGGTTGTGCAGCTCTGCCCGGATCCGTCGGTGGAAGCGGTCGCGGAGGGGCGCCTCCAGCCGCTCCCCGCTCACGAAGACGCGGGTGGGGGTGAGCCCCTCGCTCTCGGGGGCGTCGAGGAAGGGCCCGAGCATGGCCGGCACGAAGTGCAGCGTCGTGATCCGTTCGTCGCGTACCAGCCGGGCGAGGCGGCCGGGGTCTCGGTGGACTCCGGGGGGGGCGACCACGAGGGTGGCGCCCGCGAGGAACGGCAGGAAGAGTTCCCACACCGAGACGTCGAAGGTGGCGGGGGTCTTCTGGAGGATCCGGTCGTGCGGTCCGATCCCGTACCATTCCCGCATCCACTCCAGGCGGTTCACGATCGCGCGGTGCTCGACGACCACCCCCTTCGGGTCCCCCGTCGAGCCCGAGGTGAAGAGAAGGTAGGCCGCGTCGTCCGGGCGGGCGTCCGGGGGAGGAACGGTGTCCGGGGCGGGGGCGGGCCCGGCCTCGCCGACGAGGGGCCATCCCAGCCATGGGTGACCGAGATCGCTGGCGGCGGCGCGCAATCCGGGGGGGGCAACCACCCCGGCTGGCGCCGCCCGTCGCACGATGCGCAGGTTGCGCTCGTGGGGGTGCGCGGGATCCAGGGGGAGGTAGGCCGCTCCGATCCACATCGCGGCGAGGTAGGCGATCACCCTCTCGATCGAGCGATCGGCGAGGACGGCGACGAAGGCGCCCCGCCCCACCCCGCTCGCCCGCAACTGCTCGGCGAAGCGGACGACGGCGGCGAGGGTTTCGCCGTGGGTCAGGGTCTGCTCGCCCACCAGGGCCGGGTGATCGGGGGC
>CAYORZ010000171.1:0-4758 GCA_964406485.1 uncultured Gemmatimonadaceae bacterium
CCAGGCGATGGGCTTCCCGGTCGAGATGTTCCCCGTCCTCTTCGCGATTCCCAGGACGGTGGGTTGGCTCGCCCAGTGGGAAGAGATGCTCAACGACGAGGAGCAGCGCATCGCTCGTCCGCGCCAGATCTTCACCGGACACCAGCGGCGCGACTTCGTGCCGGTGGAGAAGCGGGGCTGAGACGGCGCGCCGTGCTGGACCCGGCGGCGGGCGTGGCGCCCGGCGGTCGGGGACCACACCAGGTCGTGATCGAGTGGAGGGGGCTCCCGTCAGGGGGCCCCTTCCTGCATCCATGGCGGTGCCGAGGCGGTGCCGCCGATCCCGGGGAGGCATGATGGCAGCAGACACGATCGTTCAGCTCGATGTCGGAGTGGCGGGACTCCGGGGCGCAATCGGGGCCACCCTGATCGTGGCGGACGAGGTCGCGCTCGTCGATCCGGGCCCGGCGACCTCGCTGCCCCGACTCGAGGCGGAGGCGCGGAAGGCGGGGGTGCCGCTGGGGGAGGTGCGCCACCTCCTCCTCACCCATGTGCATCTCGATCACGCCGGGGCGACCGGCCACCTCGCGGCGCGCTACCCCGACCTCACCGTCCATGTCTCTGCCACCGCCGGGGCGCACCTCGTCGATCCCGCGCGGCTGGTCGCGAGCACCCGCCGCACCTTCGGCGACGATCATGACCGGCTGTGGGGAGAGGTGCTGCCTGTCCCGGCCCACCGGATCCGGGGGTGGCGGCCGGGGGAGCCCGGCCCCCTCCCGAGGGTGATCCGACCGCTCGCCACGCCCGGGCACGCCGGTCACCACCTCGCCTACCTCGATGAGCGGGACGGCACCCTGGTGGCGGGCGACGCCCTGGGGATCCTCCTCGCCTCCGGGGCGCCGGTGCATCCGGCCACCCCCCCACCCGGCGTCGACGTGGGGGCCTGGCTCGCCTCCCTGGAGGAGGTGGTCATCGTGGGACCGGAGCGGGCCGCCTGGAGCCACTTCGGGGTGCACTCCGACCCCGTCGCGCGGGCGCGCGAACTGGCCCATGCACTCCTCGCACTCCGCGAGCGGGTGCGGGCGGCGGTGGGGGAGGGAGCAGAGGCAGCCGACGCCGACGCCCTCGCCTTCGACCGCGAGAGCCGGGACCGGCTCAGGGAGTGGAGGGGCGACGACGTGGATCCCTACTTCGACATCTTTCGCGCCGCCACCGACTACGCCGGAATGCGGCGGTTCGTGACCCGCAACCCCGACTGGACCCCGCCCCCTCACCCCCAGCTCTTCGTCTCGGGAGGGGAGTGACGGAGAGCGGTGAGATATTTGAAACTGGAATTCTGCTTCGGCCTTTCTCCCCAATACTCCTGCGTCCCGGGGAGGTAGGGGTGAAGGGCGGGGTCGGCGGCCCGCACCGCCCCCACTTCGGTGGCGACGACATTCATCGTGGCCCCATCCTTCTGCAATCGTCCCCGCACCAGGAGGAAGGGCTCGAGTCGTACCTCGGAACGGTGTTTCTCGTAGATATCCGGCTTCAGAATCACATTGATGGCACCAGCCTCATCTTCCATCAAGACAAAGACATGGCCCTTTGCAGTCGAAGGTCTTTGTCGGGTGGTGACCAGCCCCGCGACCCGCACCATGCCTCGATCGGGAATCTCGGGGAAGCGGTCCGAGCGCACGGTGTCGGGGGGGAGCTGATCGCCGAGAAGGGCGAGGGGGTGCAGCCGGGTCGAGAAACGGAGCATGCGATACTCCGCAAGGAGGCGGTCGGCGTCGTCGAGATCGGAAAAGGGGAGGTCGGCAAAGGGGTCGTCCAGGGGAAGTTCGCGTTGCGGCTGGTCCTCGCGTCCCCCCTGCCGGCGCGTATCGGACTCCGGTCCCAGCCAGAGTCCCGTCTGCCAGAGGAGTTCGCGGCGGGTGAGTCCCATCCCGTCGAAGGCACCCACCCAGACCAGGTTTTCCACAGCGGGGCGACGGAGGGACGCCGGGGTGCGACGCAGAAAGTCGAGGAGTGAGCGGAAGCGTCCCTTCCCCTGGCGTTCCGCCACGATCTGTTCGGCCATCGGTTTGCCCACACCCCGCACGAAGCCCAGCCCCACCCGCAGGCTCTCCCCCTCGGGGGTGCACTCGACCCGGCTGCGGTTCACATCGGGGAGAAGGATTTCCACTCCGTTGCGGCGAGCGTCGCGTCCGAGGGCATCGAGGGAGTAGAACCCCATCGGCTGGTTGTTGAAGAGCGCCACGTAGTACTCGAGGGGGTGGTAGTGGCGGAGCCAGGCGGATTGGTAGGCCAGGATCGCGAACGCGGCCGCATGCGACTTCGGGAAGCCGAACTCGCTGAAGGCCACCACCTGGGTGAAGACCTTCCGGGTCACCTCGTCGTCGATGCCGCGTGCGGTCGCCCCCGCGCGAAAGGCCTCCCAATGGGCCCGCATCGCCTCCTGCGATCGTTTCCGGCTCATCGCCCGCCGGAGGTCCTCTGCCTGTCCGTCGGTGAAGCCGGCCAGCGCCTGGCAGACCTGGAGCACCTGGTCCTGGAAGATGATCACCCCCAGCGTCTCGCCGAGCGCCTCCTCGAGGAGGGGGTGGTCGTACGGCACCCGGAAGTCGGGGTCTTCGCGCAGCATCTCGCGCCGGCGCACATACGGGTTGACCGCCCCCCCGACGATGGGACCGGGCCGGACGATCGCGACCTGGATGGCCAGGTCTTCGAGGGTGCGGGGGCGCACCCGCCGGATCATCTGGATCTGGGCCCGGCTCTCGACCTGGAAGAGTCCCACGGTGTCGCCTTCGCAGATGCGGTCGTAGACGGTCGGATCCCGGTAGTCGATGCGGGAGAGGTCGAGGGGGGCGCCCGATCGCTCCATCACCAGGTCGACGGCTTCCTCCATGAGCGAAAGCATGCCGAGCGCGAGGAAGTCGATCTTGATGAAGGCGGCGGCGTCGCAGGAATCCTTGTCCCACTGACAGAGGACTCGCCCCTCCATCGCTGCCGGCTCCAGGGGAACGAGCTCCACCAGGGGGCGGGACGAGATGATCATCCCGCCCACATGCTGGGAGACATGGCGTGGCAGGCCGGCGATTTCCTCGGCGAGGGCGCCCAGCGCCTGCCAGAGCGGGGCCCGGGCCTTTTCCCGGACCTCGGGGATCCGCTCGAGTTCCTGCCGAAGGTTGCGAGCCGATCGGCCTTCGGCGAGCCGGGCGAGTTGTTCGAGGTCGCCGGAGGGAAGATCGAGTGCCTTTCCGACCTCGCGCACCGCGGAACGCAGGCGGTAGGTGGGAAAGGTACAGACGAGTCCCGCATGTTCGTGGCCGTACCGCTCGTAGACGCGCAGGATCAGCTCTTCGCGGATGTCGCGCGGGAAGTCGAGGTCGATGTCGGGCACACTCCGGAGGGCTTCGTTCAGGAAGCGCCCCAGGAAGAGGTCGGCCCGCACCGGGTCCACATGAGAAAGACCGATGAGGTAGCAGATGATCGACGAGACCGACGACCCGCGCCCGCGCCCCGGAGGGAGTCCGGCGTGGGCCCGGGCGGCGTTGCCGCGCAGATCCCGCGCCACCTCGCGCGCGAGGTTCATGATGTCGCGGTAGACCAGAAAGAAGCCGGCCAGGCCGTGCAGGTCGACGAGCTTGAGCTCCTGCTGCAGCCGCTCCTCGGCGCGACGCTCCAGCGCCGACCCGGGCTCGTAGCGCGTCGAGAGTTCGGCGCGACA
The DNA here is from genome assembly GCA_964406485.1 of uncultured Gemmatimonadaceae bacterium. Classification (GTDB taxonomy): domain Bacteria; phylum Gemmatimonadota; class Gemmatimonadetes; order Longimicrobiales; family Gaopeijiaceae; genus Gaopeijia. Next base: position 3,692 of record CAYORZ010000171.1, read on the forward strand.
GACGGCGGTGAGGGTTTCGAGGGCTTCCCCCCGGGCGCTCCCCTCGAAATCCGGGAAGGTGTAGCCGAGGTCGCGGGTGAGGTCGAAGGCCGCACACCGCTCCGCGATGTCGAGGGTGTGCGAGAGGGCGTCGAGCCGACCGCTGAAGCGCCGCCCCATCTCCGCGCTCGAGGCCAGGGCGTGACAGCGGTTCGGTCGGCGGACCCCGTGCGAACCGTCGAGGGTGGTGCGGTGGCGGATGGCGACGAGCACGTCCTGCAGTCGGTGGCGCTCGGGCCGGTGGATGTGGACGTTGTTGGTGGCGACCACGGGCACTCCGAGGTCGTCGGCCAGGCGGCCCAGCGCCTTCCCCCGCGCGGTGTCGCCCCGCACGCGGTTGTCCTGCAGCTCCACGAAGAGACGGTCGGGGCCGAAGGCCTCCCGGAAGCGGCGGAGGAGGACTTCGGCGTCGGCCCGGCTCGAGTCGAGCGCCGCCTGGATCGGGCTGCGCCGGCACCCCGTCAGGCAGATGATCCCCTCCACCCGGTCGGCGTCCAGGATGTGGGCGAGGGGAAGAGCGGGAGAATCCCGCGGGCTTTCCATCCGCGATCGGGTGATCAGCCGACAGAGGTTGGCGTATCCGGCGGGTGTTTCGGCGAGGAGAGTGACGTGGTGTCCCCGGGCCGGCCAGGCGGGCTGGTCGTCGAGGAAGTGGCCCGGCGCCACATCGCGGAGAGTGAGTTCGACACCGGTGATCGGTTGCACCCCGTGCAGGCGGGCGGCCTGCGCGAACTCCATGGCCCCGTGCAACCCGTCGTGATCGGTGAGGGCGAGTGCCGGATGGCCCAGCTCGCGCGCAGCGAGCACGAGCTCCTCGGGGTGCGAGGCACCATCGAGGAAGGAGTAGCCCGAATGGCAGTGCAATTCCACATATCCCGGTGTGTTCAACGGTAGGCATCTCCGATGGTCCGATGGGACCCGAAGATAAACCGAAGATCGAGCAGCGGGCAACCCGGGGTGCAGTCAGAGGCGGAAGATCCTGACCAGACGCGTACGGTTGTACCGCTGCACCATCACGGGGTAGACGT
>CAYORZ010000172.1:0-4719 GCA_964406485.1 uncultured Gemmatimonadaceae bacterium
CTAACGTCGTCCTGGTTCACGCTCCGCTTTACCAGCCTCATGCCCATGACCTGGGTGTAGAAGCGGTGATTGTCTCGGATCGCCGCCGAGATCGCGGTCAGGTGATGCATGCCCAGCAGCTCCATCGCCCCCCCTCCTGTCACCTCGAGAAATCGCCGCTTCCACCCCGGGAAGCGCCGGCTGCCCCCCGTACCCAAACCGCCTTCGGTTGATCCGGGCGAGGGGGTCGGCGATCAGGGGCGCGACTCGGTCTCGACCGCGCGCCAGGTGACGCGCACGTCGGCACGGTCCCAGGCGATGGCGGCCGCGAGTCCGGGCGCCCAGGACACCGGCCGCAGCGACCACTCCGCGACCGACTCAGCCGGGTCGTCGATGGCGCGGAGCACCGGGTCGGCGTCGGGGGCGCTCGAGACGCGGAAGCCGGTCAGTGGGTAGGCCAGCCCCATCCCCACCGCCTTGATGAACGCCTCCTTCCGCGCCCACACCCGGAAGAAGGCGTGGAGCCGATCGTCGGGGGTCGGGTGGGCCAGCACCTCGGCCGCCTCGTCCGGGTGGAAGGTCGAGCGGGCGAGCGACGCCAGTTCGGCGAGCGGACGATGCACCTCGACGTCGACTCCGAGGCGTCCCTCGTCTGCCACCCCGAGCAACCACCACTCCCCCGAGTGGGAGAGGTTGAACACCACCCCCCCCTCGAGTTCGGGCTTGCCGTGCGGTCCCCGACCGAACCGGAGGGCACGGGGGTCGGCCCCCACGATCGTTCCCAGGACGTGGCGCAGGAGCCCGGTCGCCACCATCTGTCGCCTCCGCAACCAGTCGAAGTGGAAGCGGGCCACGCGCTCCCGCTCCTCCGGCTGGAGGAGGTCGGCCAGGAAGTCGAGCGGGAGCGGTGGCTCGGCGAGGGAGGCCCGGTAGAGGCGGACGTCAGTAGCCAGTCCCGAAGTCCTTGAGTCGGAACTCGAGCGTCTGCAGGAGGGGGAGCTTCGACTTCAGCAGCACGAGAAAGCGCTGCACGTCGTCGGTGAGGTAGAGCTCGGCCTCCCCCCCTTCGCCGAAGAGTCCACTCGTCTGGATGGTGGGGCGCACGACGATGGTCTGGAATTCGCCGGCCGGCACCCGCACGGTCTCGCGGCGCAGCACGTCGAGGATCACCGGATTCCCCGACTCCTTGTAGTAGTCATCGAGCACATACCGCTTCCCCACCTCGAGGGGGAGCGCCCGGATGTAGTAGATGAAGGAGATGTCGTCGAGGGGGTAGTCGCTGGCCAGTTCCCCCTCCTCCTCGCCGTCGGTGCGCCGCCAGACCCCCTCGTCGATGAGGAAGTCGAACGTCTCGTCGGTCTTGGTCCGGGGCTCGTCCTGCCGCTTGGCGAAGCGGTGGGCGCGCATCGAGCGGGGATCGAACCACGTCTGCAGGAGGTTGTCGACGGTCAGCCGTCCGAAGAGGGCCGATGCATGCAACTCGAGTTGTCCGTTGTAGAGCGGCATACCGCGCAGGGTGTCGGCGTGCAGCGACAGGGTCGCCTCGCCGACGCCGCCGAGGATCCCCACGCGGGCGTCGTAGACGAGGCGCTCGCCGGGACGGTAGGCGTGGTACATCCCTTCGCGGGGCGGAAGTTCGGCCACCGGCCGGTGCTCGGACGCGGATCCGGACTGCATCGCGGCACCGGGGTGCGCCAGGACCGCCGTCAGGACGGCGGCGAGAAGGAGCGTCGGGACCGAGGGTGCCTGGGGCATCGGAGTGGGGGCGAAGAGGAATCGGGCGCCGCAGTTGCGCGGCGTCGGCTCTTCTCCAACACCGGGGTGGTCGCACGCGTTCCTCGGTTCCCTCCCCCGTTCGATGCGCGGGCCACCCCGCGCCCCCCCTCACGCCTCTGGCAGATCCGCCCCCCCGAAATCGAAGAAGACCGGTGGCTGGGCGGGGTCCTGGTCGAGCGACTCCTGAATGAACCAGATGCCCCCCAGTTCGGCCTTGTAGACCGCCCCGATGCTCCGGGCGAAGCTGTCGAGCGAGAGTCCGTCGACGAAGCGCCGCACGCTGACCTGGAAGGCCTCCGGGCAGTTGAGCCCCGTCGCACCCTTCAGCTCGAAATCCACATCGGGCGTGTTGAGGGTGTGGCGCAGCCCGAAGAGAAAGACCCGCTTGTCTTCATCGGGGAGCCCCTCGAAACGCTGCAGATGGCGCGGCGACATCCGGGTGATCGAGGCGATGGCCACCGAGGGGACCGGGCCCGGCACGCCGGCCACATGCATGATGTGGTCGTCGCGCCAGACGGGGTACTTCACCTCGTAGCGCCACGCGACGTTCGGGTCGTCGACGGGGCGGAAGGGGCATTGGAGCGCCTCGAGCCAGGAGGCGACCGTCTGCTGGAGGTTGTCTGCGATATCGTGCGCCATGATCGTCCCGGATTCCGGGGAAAGGGTCGTCGGGCCGCGCGCTCCCGCGCTCCGGGGCGCCCCCCGCAGGGGACTCCCTCCGGGCGCCGGGGGCACCCTTCGAAGATGGCCCGACCTCCGGTGAAGCGCGAGACGGGTCGCGAGACGGATCGGAACCGCCGGCGCGCCCTCCTCACGCACGAAGGCCCGCCCAGCCGGAATGGCTGGACGGGCCCGCTTGTGTCGACCGAATGGACCTGGGTGGACTCGAACCACCGACCTCACGCTTATCAGGCGTGCGCTCTAACCACCTGAGCTACAGGTCCCCGGAGCCGCTAAAGGTAACGCGGTCGGTTCGAGGGTCAACCGTCGCCGCGGGCGGCGCCGGCGCCGGATGACACCGCGCCCCGCGTCCTCCACCTTTGATTCCCGCCCCCTTCCCCCCATCCCCGCACTGCCGTGCCCTCTCCACTCGGCCCCCACCCCTCCGACGACCCCTTCGCCCTCTTCGCCCGCTGGTTCCGGGAGGCCGAAGAAGCGGCGATCCCGCTCCCCGAGGCGATGGCGCTCTCGACCGCGACCCCCGACGGCCGCCCCTCGAGCCGGATGGTGCTGCTCAAGGGCTTCGACACCGACGGCTTCCGCTTCTTCACGAACCACGGCAGCCGCAAGGCCACCGAGCTGGCGGCCAATGCGCACTGCGCCCTCCTCTTCCACTGGGCGACCCAGGAGCGACAGGTGCGCATCGAGGGGCGGGTGGAACGGATCGGCGACGACGACTCCTTCGCCTACTTCCGCACCCGCCCCCGGGGGAGCCGCATCGGAGCGTGGGCGTCGCAGCAGAGCCACCCCCTCGCCGAGCGCGAGGAACTGGAGGCACGGGTGGCCGAGATGGAGCGGCGCTTCGCCGACGCCGAGGTGCCGCTCCCGCCGCACTGGGGCGGGTACCGCGTCGTCCCCGAGCGGATCGAGTTCTGGCAGGGGCGCCCGAGCCGACTGCACGACCGCCTGGTGTGGACGCGCGACCAGGGGGGGGAATGGCGGGTCGAGCGGCTCTACCCCTGATGCGGCGCTAGATCCGGCGGACCGTCCCCTCGCCCTGAGTGAGGTCGGCGAGGGCGCGCTCGAAGGCGGCCATCCGCATCTCGGGGAAGTGGACGAGGTAGCGCACCTCGCTCGCATACACCTCGTCGACGATCAGCCCGTCCATCGCGTCGAGGAGCCGCTGCAGGCCGTCCACGTGGGGGTAGCCGACCACGACCTCCACCCGGGCCCGCTCGACCTTCATCTCGACCTCGAGTTCGGCCAGGGCCGCTTTCACTCCCCCGGCGTAGGCCCGCGAGAGTCCCCCCGTCCCGAGCTTCGTCCCGCCGTACCAGCGCACCGACACCGCCGCGATCTCGCCGACGCCGGAGTGCAGGAGAGCGGTGAGCATGGGGCGGCCCGCGGTCCCGTGGGGCTCGCCGTCGTCACTCATCCCGATCGAGGTGGTCGAACCGGGAGGACCTGCGGCGAAGGCCCAGCAGTGGTGGGTCGCGTCGGGGAACTCGTCGCGAAGCGACTGGACGAGGCGGTGCGCCGCGTCGGCGTCGGGGGCGTGCGCCAGGACGGTGAGGAAGCGACTCCGCTGGATCACCTCCTCGACCCGCACCGAGCGGGCGGGGATCGGATAGCCGCCCGCAGAGGCCGCCACGGCGGTCAGGTGCGACCGGGCGGCCCGGCCATCCGGTCGAGAAACTGCCGTTCCGACGGTGAGAGGGAGCGCGGTCCCCGGGTGCGCGCCTTTTCCAGGAGCTGCCGCACCTCTTCGCGGTTCAGCTCGTGGAGCACCTCGAGGCGGATCCGGCTCCACCGCTCCAGCTGGGCCCGGTCGGAGAGCGTGCTCGAGGGTTGAGCCGCCTCTTCCAGACGGCGCTGGAAGGACTGTCGTCTCGCCTTCTGCTTCCGCTCGCGCCAGCGGAGGTAGATGAAGGCGAAGGCAAGTCCCCCGAGGTGCGCGAAGTGGGCGATGTTGCCGCCCGATCCCCCGAAGCCCATGAAGAGGCTCGTCCCCACGAGGATCGCCATGAGGACCCACGCCTCGATGGGAAGCACGCCCCAGATGTAGATGCGCTCGCGCGGCCAGAACATCGCGAAGGCGAGCAGGATCCCGTAGATGGCGCCCGACGCCCCGACCACCATCGCATCGGGCTGGAAGAAGAACGAGAAGGCGGCGCCCCCGAAGCCGGAGAAGATGTAGAGCTTGAGGAAATCCGCCCCCCCGAGGCGGTGCTCCAGCCGCGGCCCGAAGAAGAAGAGCCCGATCATGTTGAAGAGGAGGTGCGCCCAGTTCCCGTGAAGGAACAT
>CAYORZ010000173.1:0-3970 GCA_964406485.1 uncultured Gemmatimonadaceae bacterium
AGATCACCTTCGTGAACTGGGCCCGGGACCGCACCCTGGCCGACGTCCACCTGATCGTCACCTCGGTGAACACCGGCGGAGGCGGGCAGATCTTCACCCTCGACTACATCGGGCTGGGCGAGCTCGAGGGCACCGACGATTCCCTCACCGCGACCACCCTCTCGACCGACACCGAGGCGGAAGTTCTCGAGAAGCTCACGCGGGTGATGGCGGTCGGGCTCGCCCGCCATGCGGCCCTCATCCAGGCGGCCGATGATCTGGTCATCACCTCGACCCGGCCCGTCACGGCCGACACCGACCACCTGGTGAGTCCCGACATGGTCGACGACCCCTGGAACTTCTGGGTCTTCGAGATCGGGAGCAGCTTCAACCTCGACGGCGAGGAAACCGAGGACCAGACCCGGCTCGACGGACGGGTCTCGGCCCGGCGGACCACCGATATCTGGAAGGTCGAACTCTCCGGGCGCGGCGACTTCCGGCGACGCGAGATCGAGCAGTCCGACGGGAGCACCGTGGTCGACGAGCGGACCAACTGGAACGCGGAAGTCCTCGTGGCCCGCACCCTCGCCGAGCAGTGGTCGGCCGGGCTCATCGCCTCGACGGGGGCCTCGACGAGCCGCAACCAGGTGCTGGGCGCCGACGGCTTCGGCGCCCTCGAGTACAGCTTCACCCCCTACCCCGAGGCCCCCCGCCGGTCGATGACGGCGGCCTACCAGGTGGGGATGCGGTACTTCGACTGGGAAAACGAGACGATCTTCGGAGAGACGAGCGAACTCCGCCCCCAGCATGTGCTCCGCTTCAACGCCTTCCAGCGGCAGCCGTGGGGAGAGACGCGGGCCTCGGTGCGGGGGAGCCAGTACCTCCACGACCTCGACATGTGGAGCCTGAGCCTCGACGGCAACCTGCGCTTCCGGGTGCTGCGGGGACTCTCGCTCAACCTCCGTGGCGAGATGGAGTGGATCGAGGACCAGCTCTTCGTCTCGGCCGAGGGGCTCACCGACGAAGACATCCTCCTCGGCCGCTTCACCCGTCCCACCGACTACAAGTACCGCTTCTCGGTGGGATTCACCTTCGAATTCGGCTCGATCTACAACAACGTGGTGAACAACCGCTTCTGATGACGCGGCCTGCCTCAGTCCCGGCGCTCGTCGTCGCCCGGAAGGAAGCGGAGAGCGAAGCCGACCAGGAGCACACCGATCGCGGCGTTGAGCAGCGCGGCCGAGTCGTGGTAGATGCCGGCGAGGGCGAGAATGGCCCCGGCCCCCATCAGCCGGACCCTCCAGGCGAGGTGGCGGACCGGTCGGTCGCGCCGGCGATCGATCTTCACCGTTCCTCCGACCGGTCGCGGTTCCGCCCCAGGAAGGCGCGGACGCCGGCCCGGCATTCCTCGGTCTGGCGGGCGATGGCGTTCACTTCGGCCCCGCGCCCGATCCCGTCCGCCACTGACAGCCCGTCGACCCCGTAGAAGAGGCGCTTCGTCAACTCCAGTGCCGAGGGGGGGAGGGCGGCCAGGTCGGCCAGTTCCGCGGCAACGGCCCTCTCGAAGTCCGCCGCCGGAATACTGCGGTTGATGAGGCCCATCGATTCGGCGTCCGCCGCGGAGATCCGCCGACCCCGGATCACCAGGTCGAAGGCACGCGCCTCACCGACCTTGCGGCGGAGGAGCGAGAGCACCATCGCCGGCACGAAGCCCAGGTGGACCTCGGGGTAGCCGAAGAGGGCGTCGTCCGAAGCCCACACCAGATCGCAGGCGGTCGCGAGCCCGCACCCCCCCGCGAGGGCCTTGCCGTGCACCGCGGCGACCACCGGACGGGGGTGGCGGCGGAGGGCGATGAGGAGGTCGCCGAGCCGCTGGGCGTCGGCCACGTTGTCCATCGGCTCCCGCGTGGCGATCGCCTGGAGTTCAGCGAGGTCGGCGCCGGCACAGAAATCCCGGCCCGCCCCCCGGAGACAGACGACCCGCACGTCGGGGTCGGCAGCGGTCTCGGCCACCGCGGCCGTGAGGGCCGCCACGACTTCACCGTTGAGCGCGTTGCGCTTCTCGGGGCGGTTCAGGAGGAGCGTCGCCACGCCTCCGTCCCGCTCCACCCGGACGACGTCGCTCACCGACCCTCGCTCCCGTACGTCGCCGGGTCCCACCCCTCGGGCACCCGTCCCACGCCCCGCACCGCTTCGGCGACGGCGGCCGGCACCTCGATCTCCATCCGGAGGAGGGCGGTGCTGAAGACCTTCCCCTGGGCGTCGTTCATGAGGGAACGCGTTCCCCCGCCCCCGAGCGCACCGTGGAGTAGGAAGTTGAGGGCGTGGAGGTTGGGGAGTTCGAAGCGCTCCACCGGGCCTCGCACGAGGGGGCCGAACCACGCCTTCACCGCCTCGGGGGTGAGCGCCTCGACCAGGAGGGGGTAGTGCTCGGGGTCGTAGGCGATCACCCCCACATTGGCGGTGTCGCCCTTGTCGCCCGAGCGGGCGTGGGCCAGATGCACCAGCGGAATCCGTACCACCTCACACCTCCACGATCTCGACGGAGAGCCCGGGCTCGACCGCTTCGCGGCGGATGAGCGCGGGCCAGAAGGCCATGATTTCCTGCACCCGGGGGCGGCCCCCGGCGAAGCCGGTCACCGACGGAGGACCGGTGAGAATCAGGGGGGCGATCTCGCGGGTGAAACGCTCGACGGCCTCCCGGTCCGGCCCGCGCACCCCGATCCGCAGCTGCACTTCGGGGTGGTCGGCGGGGGGGTCTCCGGCGAGGAAGCCGTGGGTGGAGTCCCACCCGACCAGCTCGGTGCGGACCTCGTCGAAGCGGAGTCCTCCCCGCTCCAGCCGCTCCCGCAGGACGCGGTCGGCCGCGCGCGCCTTGGCCACGGCGTCCGGCCAGGCGTAGGTCAGGGTCCCCGTCGCTTTCCAGCCGTCGGAGTACGCGATCGAGGCCTTGAGGAACGGAGTGCGGGGACGCCCCTTCACCCCCGAGACGCGCACCCGGTCGGGGCCGTCGTCGTCGAGACGGATCGTGGTGAAGTCGGCGACGACGTCCGGCGTGATGTATTCGGCGGGATCGCCCATCTCGTAGACGATCTGCTCGGTCACCGTCCGGCGGGTCACCCGCCCTCCCGTGCCCGGGTGCTTCGTGACCACGAAGGTGCCGTCGGGGCGGGCCTCCACGATCGGAAAGCCGACGGTGGCCATGGCCGGCATCGTCCACCAGTCGGCGAGGCAGTTGCCCCCCGTGCTCTGCGCGCCGCATTCGTTGATGTGGCCCGCGACCACCCCTGCCGCGATGCGGTCGTGGTCGTCGTCGCTCCACCCGAAGGCGTGCATCATCGCGGCGTAGGTGAGGGCGGTATCGGTCGAGCGACCCGTCACCACCACGCCCGCCCCCCGCTGCAGCGCCTCGACGATCGGCGCCGCCCCGATATAGACGTTGGCGCTTCGCACCCGGTCGAGGATCGCCTCCAGCGGCTCGCCCGTCTCCATGTTGTCGAGGGTGTGACCGGCGGCGATCAGGTCGGGAAGCCGCTCCAGGATGTCGTCTCCGGCGACGCGCCCGATCGAGATCCGTCCGCTGACGCCCGCCTGCCGCCCCACCTCGACCAGCGCCTCGGCGCACCCTTCCGGATTCACCCCCCCGGCGTTGGTGATCACGCGGATCCCCCGCTCCGCGACGGCCGGAAAGATGCGTCGCATCAGGGGGACGAAGTCGCGGGCGTAGCCGGCGGCCGGATCGCGGTCGCGCTGCTTCTGCATGATCGACATCGTGACTTCGGCCAGGTAGTCGAGCATGAGGACGTCGATCTCTCCCCCCTCGACCTGACGAACCGGGGCGTCGGGATCATCCCCCCAGAAGCCCTGGCCACTCGCAACACGCAGGATATCAGCCATGTGGTATGGGGTCCCCTTCCCGGAACCCGAGGTGGAAGGCCCCGAGGTGGGGCCCGGGGTTGTTGAGGGTGGCGCGCAGGAGGAGTTCGAGGGC
>CAYORZ010000173.1:3980-4708 GCA_964406485.1 uncultured Gemmatimonadaceae bacterium
GCAATTCACGGGGAGTCACGACCTCGTCGACGAACCCTCGCGCGGCGGCGAAGCGGGCGTCGAGCTGACGCTCGTAGTCGGCCCGGACCTCGTCCATGCGGGTGCGCAGGTCCTCGTCGGGCAACTTCCCCTCGGCCTTGAGCCGCTCGATCTGCCCGCTGAAGAGTGCCATCACGGCGCTCTCGCCCTCCATCACCCCCATCCGCCCCGTGGGGAGGCTGAGAATGAAGTCGGGATCGAACCCCTGCCCCGCCATCGCATAGTAGCCCGCGCCCGAAGCGTGGTTGACGGTCAGCACGAGCTTGGGCACGGTCGCCGTCGCCATCGCCTCGACGAACTCCGCCCCCGCCCGGATGATCCCCGCATGCTCTTCCCGGGGGCCGACCATGAAGCCGCTCACATCCTGCACGAAGAGGAGCGGGGTGCCGCGACGGTTCATCGTCTCGATGAAGTAGGCGACCTTCCGTGCGCTCTCCGTGTAGACGATGCCCCCGAACCGGGGGGGGCCGGGGCGGCGGTCCCGGACCATCGTACGCCGGTTGGCGATCACCGCGACCGGGTGCCCGGCGATGAACCCCGTCCCGCAGATCATCTCGGCGGCGTGGTCGGGCTGGAACTCGTCGAGCCCCTCACCGTCGAGGAACGTCTCGAGGACCTCGCGCATGTCGTAGGGCTGGCGGTGGTCGTCGGGGAGGAGCCCGGCGAGCTCGTCGAAGTCGCGGAGAGGG
>CAYORZ010000174.1:0-1702 GCA_964406485.1 uncultured Gemmatimonadaceae bacterium
ACCGTGCACGAGGGGTAGACGCCCCGGCCATGCCTCGAACCCCTCCCGACCCGGAGCAGGACTCCGTGCAGACCCCCGATGACACACGACGGATCGACCGGCGCCCCGTCCACCGCGGACGGGTGGTCGACCTTTCGGTCGATACGGTCCGCTTTCCCGATGGCTCGGTGGGTGAGCTGGAGTTCATCAGGCACGCGGGCGCGTCGGGGGTGCTCCCCGTCATCGGCTCGCTGGCCGACCCCGACCCCGAGATCCTTCTCATCCGGCAGTACCGCTACGCCGCCGGGGGGGTCATCTGGGAGATTCCGGCGGGACTGCCCGACCGGGAGGGGGAGCCGTGGGACGAGGTTGCGCGCCGGGAGCTGGAAGAAGAGACGGGGTGGCGGGCCGGACGGCTGGAACCGCTGACCCGTATCTTCACGACCCCGGGCTTCACCGACGAGGTGATCCGGCTCTGGGTGGCCACCGGGCTCGAGCCGGGAGAGGGCACGCTGGACCACGACGAATTCCTCGAGGTTGTCCGACTTCCCTTCTCCCGGGCGTTACAGATGGTACGCGACGGCATCATCACCGACGCGAAAAGTGTCGCGGCGATCCTCTACGCTGCCTCGTTCCGGCTCGCCGCGGGGGGGTGACGGGGATCCCTTCCGGGTGTCGTGCAGGTGTCCACTGGAGGGGACACCGCTGGACCGCCGACGGCGGGTTTGCGAGGATCATCGGGATGGCACGGAAGCTGCACTGGATTCCGTTGCCGGCTGCAGGACTGCCGCCCCGGAACGTCCGGGGGCAGAGACGGGATTCGCCGGCGAATCCTTCCCTCACGGAGAGGTGGATCATGGCTGCTCAGACGACGACGAGGCACGGGGCCGACCCGAGGACCCGCGAAGGCGGCGCCGTCCAGCACCGCCAGCACTTGCGCACGCTGGGTGACAGCGAGGTCGTGCAGGCCTTCCTGGACGGCGACCAGCGCGCCTTCGGTGAACTCGTGCGCCGCTACGACAACCGCCTGGTCAACTTCGTCTACCGCACGGTGGGCGATCGCGAGCGGGCGCAGGACCTCGTGCAGGAGACGTTCGTGCGGGTATACCGCCATCTCGAGCGCTTCGACCAGACGAAGAAGTTCTCGACCTGGATCTACACGATCGCGAGCAACCTGGCGAAGAACGAGTTGCGCAACCGGTCCCGCAATCCGCTGGTCCTCTTCCAGACGATCAAGCAGAGCTGGGACGCCGATCACCGCCCCCTCGAGTGGGAAGACACCCAGTACAAGCCGGACGACCTCTACCGCAAGCGGCACCTCAAGGAGAAGGTCGACGAGGCGGTCGCCCAGCTCCCGGAGCACCACCGGGTGGTCTTCGTCCTCCGGGAACTGGAGGGAAAGACGTACGAGGAGATCTCCGAGATCACCGGCGTGAACCTCGGCACGGTGAAGAGCCGGCTCAATCGGGCGCGCAACAACTTCGCCCAGATCATCGCGCCGATGATCGACTGACGGTCGCGGGGGCGCTCCGGCGCCCCGCCGGCTCACGCGCTTCGAGCGCGAGACGATGCCCTGGTCCCGGACGTTCCGGGGCCGGGGCATCGGTCGTTGGGGGCGACGCTCCTTCCCCGGCACCCCCTTGCCGGAGAGCGGTCCAGTGGGCATGTTTATATACCCCATGGGGGTATCCTAGACAACCCTCGCCGGTACCGGATGCAGCCC
>CAYORZ010000174.1:1712-2766 GCA_964406485.1 uncultured Gemmatimonadaceae bacterium
TGGTGAAGCGGCGCTCGGGGGAGCGCGTCTCGAGATACGGAGGCAGACCATGAAGCGGGTGACGCTGGAAATCGGGGGAATGTCGTGCGGGCACTGCGTCCGGGCGGTCGAACAGGCGCTTCGAGACATGGCGGGGGTCGAGGTCGAGCAGGTCGAGGTCGGCGCCGCCGTGGTCTCGTATGACGGCGCGGTGGTCCGTCCCGAAGACATCGACCGGGTGGTGACGGAGGAAGGGTACGAGGTGCGGAGCATCCGGGAGGCATCATGACGCCCCTCGATGGCCTCGTGATCGTCGCCGGGCTGCTCACCGTGGCCTGGATCAACTGGTACTTCTTCATCGCCGAGCGGCGGAGCGCCACGGCCGTGGTGGGGGCCGGAGGCGTGCAGGAAGTCACCATCGACGTCCGGGGCGGCTACGATCCGGCCGAGGTGCGGGTCCGCAAGGGCACCCCGGTGCGCCTCATCTTCGACCGGCAGGAGACGGCGAGCTGCTCGGAAGAGATCGTCTTTCCGGAGTTCGGCATCCACCGCTTCCTCCCGCCCCACCGCCGGACCGCCGTGGAATTCACCCCCGACGAGAGTGGCAGCTACGAATTCACCTGCGGGATGAGCATGCTGCGCGGGCGGCTCGTCGTCGAGGAGGAGTAGTGCCGTGGTCGACGAGCGGCGTGACACGACGACCCCCTCCGCCACCCTGCGCGCACCCACCGAGCAGGTCACGATCCCCGTCTCGGGGATGACGTGCGCCGCCTGCTCGTCGCGGGTGCAGCGCACCCTGGCCCGGACGCCCGGCGTGGAGGAGGCCAACGTCAACCTGATGCTCGAAAACGCCACCGTGCGCTTCGATCCGGCGGCCGTCACCCCCGAAGCGCTCGTCGAAACGATCCGCGGCACGGGGTACGGAGCCGAACTCCGCGATCCCGGCCGCACGGCCTTCGAGGAACAGGCGGCCCAGGACGAGGCGCAGGAGGCGGAGTTCCGTGACCTCCGCCTCAAGGCGGTCGTGAGCCTGATCGTCGCCCCGACCCACGTGATCCCCACGCCCTCCCAGACC
>CAYORZ010000174.1:2776-4698 GCA_964406485.1 uncultured Gemmatimonadaceae bacterium
CGCGGGGGCGGGCCATGAAGCGGTCGCCGACCCCTTCATGAGGTGGAGCATGCGGGTGATCGATCCCTGGCTTTCGGGGGTGCTGCCGGGGCTCTATGCCCTCGATCACCGGATCCTCCTCGGCGTCCTCCTCGTCGCGACGGTGGTCATCATGGGGTGGGCGGGTCGCCACTTCTACACCGGTGCCTGGGCCGCCTTCCGGCACCACAGTGCCGACATGAACACCCTGGTCGCGGTAGGGACGGGGGCCGCCTTCCTCTTCTCGCTGGTCGCGACCTTCTTCCCCGGCTTCTTCATCGAGCGGGGGGTGATGCCCGATGTCTACTACGAGGCGGTCCTCTTCATCATCGCGCTGATCCTCGTGGGCAACACCTTCGAGGCGCGGGCGAAGCGCCAGACGTCGGCGGCCCTCCGCGCGCTGGCCGACCTGCAGCCTCCGACGGCGCGGGTCGTGCGCGACGGCGAGACCGTCGACCTTCCCGTCGAAGACGTCGTGCGTGGCGACCGCATTGTGGTGCGTCCGGGGGAACGGATCCCGGTCGACGGGCGGATCGTCACGGGGTCCTCGGCCGTCGACGAATCGATGCTCACGGGCGAGAGCCTTCCGGTCGAAAAGGGCGTGGGTGACGACGTGATCGGCGGGACGATCAACCGCACGGGGGCCTTCCACTTCGAGGCCACCCACCTGGGCGCCGACAGCGTGCTCGCCCAGATCGTCACCCTGATGCGCGAGGCGCAGGGGTCACGGGCGCCCATTCAGCAGCTGGCCGACCGGATCAGCGGCATCTTCGTCCCGATCGTGATGTCGATCGCGGTGGTGACCTTCGTCGTCTGGTTCGTGGCCGGCGGAGACGCGCCCCTGATCCCGGCCTTCGCGGCGGCGGTGGCGGTGTTGATCATCGCGTGTCCGTGCGCCATGGGGCTGGCGGTACCGACCGCCGTCATGGTGGCGACGGGGAAGGGGGCGCAGCTGGGCATGCTCATCAAGGGTGGTGAGGCGCTGCAGCGGGCGCGCGACGTCGACACCGCCGTCCTCGACAAGACAGGCACCGTGACCGAAGGCCGCCCTGCGGTGACCGACGTCGAACTCCTGGACGGGTGGACCGAAGACGAGGTGCTGCGGCTCGTGGCCTCCGTCGAGGCCGCGTCGGAGCACCCCCTGGCCGACGCCATCGTTCGCCACGCCGAGGAACGGGGCATCGCCCTCCTCCCCGTGGACGCCTTTGCGGCCCCCACCGGGATGGGGGCCACCGGGGTGGTGGAGGGGCGCGAGGTCGCGGTGGGGAATGCCCGGCTGATGGCGGAGAAGGGCGTCGACCCGGGACCGTTGACGGACGCCTTCCAGCGGTTGGCCCCCCTGGGACGCACCCCCATGTATCTCGCCGTCGACGGGGCGCCGGCAGGCGTCATCGCGGTGGCCGACCCGATCCGCGACACGTCGCGGACGGCGATCGAACGCCTGCACCGGATGGGGCTCGAGGTCGTGATGCTGACGGGCGACAACCGGCCGACGGCCGAGGCGGTCGCCCGCGAGGCGGGGATCGACCGGGTGGTCGCCGAGGTGCTCCCCGAGGGGAAGGTCGCCGAGATCGAACGCCTCCAGACCGAGGGACGGGTGGTGGCCATGGTGGGGGACGGGATCAACGATGCCCCGGCGCTCGCCCAGGCCGACGTGGGGGTCGCCATCGGGAGCGGCACCGACATCGCCATGGAGGCCAGCGACATCACGCTGATGCGCGGCGACCTCCTGGGGGTGGCGCGAGCGATCCACCTGTCGCGCCGGACTATGCGCACGATGAAGCAGAACCTCTTCTGGGCCTTCGTCTACAACGTGATCGGGATTCCGATCGCGGCCGGGGTCCTCTATCCGTCCTTCGGGATTCTGCTCTCGCCGATCCTTGCGAGTGCGGCGATGGCGTTCA
>CAYORZ010000175.1:0-4682 GCA_964406485.1 uncultured Gemmatimonadaceae bacterium
GCCCGGTGAGGTCGATCGAGCCCTGGACGACGCGGGCCGGGCCGCCGACGAGGTCGAGGCCGCCCCCGACCTGGTCGTAGCGGAGGGAGTCGGCGAAGGCCATGAGCGAGTCGCGCACCACGCCGACCGACCCCTGCGCCTCGAAGTACTGGTCGCCCACGAGGTGGATGCGGTCCGCCACCACCTCCCACGGCGTGATGGAGTCGGGCGGTGGGGTGTCGTCGCGGAGGGTGTCCTGGCGGGGGTAGAGGAGCGCGCGCGGCCGGCCGCCCGAGACGGTGAGCTGTTCGGTGGGGCGCTGCGGGGCGACCCGGAGGTGGAGCAGTTCCTCTCCGGTGATCACCGTCCCCTGGGCGAGGTCGCGCAGGTTGACCGACCCGGAGGCCTCGAGGCGGCCGAGCCCTTCGAAGTAGCGGGCGGTGGCGGCCCGCAGTTCGCGGCCGTCGGCGCGGAAGACGACCCGGCCCAGCATGTTCGTGTAGCCGCTCGCCTGGAAGTGCACCAGACTGTCGGCTTCCATGTAGCGACCGTCGTTGCAGCTGAGCCGGGGAGTGCGCATGTGGGTCACCGACCCGTTGGACGTCGAGAGCGTGTTCACGCTCCCGGTTCCGGCCAGCACCGAGCAGTTCGCCGGCTGGGCGTGCAGCGCTCCTCCGGGGGCAGTCCCCGGAAGGGCGAACGCCCCCGCGACGAGGCCCGCGATGAGGGCGCGCCGAAGCATCAGTCGCCGCCCCCGCGCGGCGGAATGTCGCCGACCGGTCCGCAGAGGTTGAAGTTCCGGAAGTTCAGGTCGGAGGTGAAGCCGCACGTCGCGCGGGTGCGGCTCCCGTTCAGGATCTGGAGGGTCGAGGAATCGCTCGAGATCACGTCGCGCACCGGATCGTAGTGCAACTCCGACGTCTCGATGCGACGCCCGTCCCGGGGAATCGTGAGGACGACGTTGCCCTGCGCGGTCAGTTCGTCGGTACGCTGATTCAGCCACCCCTCGTCGGCGGTGAGGTTGGATTCCTCCACCCCGTTCTCGGAGTAGAGCGTCATGTGCACGCCGAAGAGGCGGGCCGTGGAGGAGTCCTCGTAGATGTAGCTCGAATCGGAGATCACGAGCCCCGACCGCACCCCGTCGCGGGTGAGGACGTTTTCCATCTGCTCCATGATGATGTGGTCGATGTCGAGGAAGGCGTCGTCGACCACGGCCGTCTGCGTGTCGGAGGTGCACGCCACGGCGGCCGCCAGCACGCCGAGAACCAGGGCGGTCCGGGGCGGGACGCGCCGCCGTATCGTCTTTCGCTGCCTCGTCATACCGCTCCTGCCCTCATGAGATCGTGGAGGTGAACCATGCCGATCACGCGGCCGTCGTCGTCCAGGACGGGCGCCGCCATGACCCCGCGCTCCTCGAGGCGGTGGACGACAGCGGCCCCCCGGTGAGCGGGGTGCGGCTCATCACCGTCCCGACCACCACCGCCGCCCACCCCGCTTCGTCGCGTTCGATGAGGCGGGTGAGGTCACCGGCGGTGACGACGCCGAGCAGCCGCCCGTCGTCGTCCACCACGGGAACCGTACCCCGCTCCTCGGCGATGGGCACCACCGCGTCGCGCATCACGGCGTCGGCCCGGAGGCGCGGGTAGGCCCCGGCGACCATGACGTCGCGGACGCGCACCGTCAGCTTGCGGCCGAGCGATCCGCCGGGGTGGAAGCGGGCGAAGTCGTCGGGGCGGAACCCCTTCATCTGGAGCACCACCACCGCCAGGGCGTCGCCGAGCGCGAGGGTGGCGGTGGTCGACGAGGTGGGGGCGAGGTCCATCGGGCACGCCTCTTCACTCACCGAGCAGTCGAGCACGACCCGTGCGTGGCGGGCCAGCGAGGAGTCGACGCGGCCGGTGAGCGCGACCACCGGCACCCCGAGGCGGAGGAGGTAGTCGAGAAGTCCCGACAGCTCCAGCGTCTCGCCACTCTTGCTCAGGAGGAGCGCCACGTCGTCTTCGCGCACGATGCCCAGATCGCCGTGCAGCCCCTCGACCGGGTGGAGGAAGGTGGCGGGGGTGCCGGTCGACGTCAGCGTCGCCGCGATCTTGCGCGCGATGATCCCGCTCTTGCCGATGCCCGAGACGATGACCCTGCCCCGGGCGTCGGCGACGAGGCGACAGGCCCGGACGAAGTCCTCCCCCAGACGGGCGGCCACCTCGTGGAGAGACGCGGCCTCGAGGCCGAGGACCCGACGCCCCTCGTCGACGATGGCGTCGTCGGAGGCGAGGAGGGCGCGGCCGCCGGAGTCAGCCATCATGGCTCCTCCCGGCGCGCGGCCACCGGCGGCCCGCCGGCCCCATCCCGACGCCACCCCGCCGGTCGATGTACCCCTCCACGACGCGGAGCAGCTCGCCGCGCGCCTCGAGGAGCGCATCGCAGAACTCCCGCACGACCCCTTCCCCCCCCCGGCGTTCTCCGACCCAGAGGGCGGTGTCGCGGATCAGGGGGACGGCGTCGGCCACGGCGGCCGGCAGCCCCACCCGGGTGAAGACGGCGGCGTCGGGGAGGTCGTCGGCCAGCATGGCCACCGCGTCCCATTCCAGCCCGCGGGCGCGGCGCAGTTCCTCTACGAGGGGGAGCTTGTCGGCCCGGGGGTCCTGATGGCACTCGATGCCGAGTTCGGTCGCACGCGCCGTGGTCGCGGCCGAGACCCGTCCCGACACCATCACCACGTCGATTCCCGCCGACTGGAGGAGGCGCATCCCGAGACCGTCGTGGAGGTGGAAGCGCTTCCGCTCGTGCCTCGTACCGTCGGGTCCCATGTACGTCCCCCCGTCGGTGAGGACCCCGTCGACGTCGAAGATCACGAGGCGGATCGCGCGGGCCACGTCGGTGGCGATGCCGAGGCGGTCACTCACCGGAAGACCCCTCCCCGGCCAGGGCTGCGCGGAGGGCAAGCACGTCGGTCAGGAGTTCGGGGAGGTGGGCGAGCGGGAGCATGTTGGTCGCGTCGGACGGCGCGCGGGACGGCTCGGGGTGGGTCTCGAGAAAGAGACCGTCGCAACCGGCCGCCACCGCGGCCCGCACGAGCGCCGGGATGTGCTCGGGGTCTCCACCGCTCGCGCCGTCGGCCTGTCCGGGGCGCTGCACCGAGTGGGTGCCGTCGAAGAGGGCGGGCGCACCCGTGGCGGCCCGCATCCGGGCAAAGGAGCGCATGTCGACCACCAGATTGCCGTACCCGAAGAAGGTGCCCCGTTCCGTGACGGCCACCTGTCCCGCCCCGGCACGCCTGGCCTTGTCGACCACGGCGGCCATCTCTTCCGGGGCCATCCACTGACCCTTCTTGACGTTGAGCGGGCGCCCCGTCGCCCCGGCCGCCTCCACCAGGTCGGTCTGCCGGCAGAGGAAGGCGGGGATCTGCAGGACGTCGACCACCTCGGCGACCGGTGCGCAGTGGTGCGGCTCGTGCACGTCGGTCAGGAGGGGGAGGCCCGTCACCGCCCCGACCCGCTCGAGAAGGGGCAGCCCCTGCTCCAGCCCGGGTCCGCGAGGGGCGTCGGCCCGGGAGCGGTTCGCCTTGTCGTACGATGCCTTGAAGATGATCGGCAGCCGAAGCGCGCGTGCGATCCGGGCGAGTTCCTGTCCGACTTCGAGGTTCAGTCCCTCGTCCTCGAGCAGGCAGGGACCGGCGATCAGGGTGAAGTCGCGGAAGGGTGTCACCGCTCAGTCCCCCGCCACGGCGCCCGGCTCCATCTCGCTCACCGGCCAGACGTGACGGGCGGCGGCCTGGATGAAGGCGGCGAAGAGGGGAGCCGGCCGCATCGGGCGGCTCTTCAGCTCGGGGTGGAATTGCGAGGCCACGAACCAGGGGTGGTCGGGGATCTCGATCATCTCGACCAGCTGCCCGTCGTGCGAGGTCGCGCTGATCACCATCCCGTGTTCCTCCAGGAGCGGGCGGTAGTCGTTGTTCACCTCGAAGCGGTGCCGATGCCGCTCGCTGATCACCTCCTGCTGGTAGATCTCGAAGGCGCGCGTGCCCGGACGGACGTGCGCCGGGTAGGCCCCCAGCCGCATCGTTCCGCCCTTCGTGGTCACCTGGAGTTGCGAGTCCATGAGGCAGATCACCGGGTCGGGTCCTTCTTCACGGAACTCGAAGGAGTCCGCCTCCGCGATCCCGCAGACGTTGCGCGCGAACTCGATCACGGCGCACTGAAGTCCCAGACAGATGCCGAGGAAGGGGAGTTCGTGCGTGCGCGCCCAGCGAATGGCCTCCAGCATGCCGTCGACGCCGCGCGGTCCGAAGCCCCCCGGGATCAGGAGGCCGTCGTACTTGCGTAGCCGGTCGACCCCCGCTCCCTCGTCGAACTGCTCGGAGCTGATCCAGTCGATGTCGACCTTCACGTCGTTGGCGATCCCCCCGTGGATGAGCGCCTCCTGCACCGATTTGTAGCTGTCGATCAGCTCGGTGTACTTCCCGACCACCGCGATCCGCACCCGTCCGCTCCCCGGCGTCTTGATCCGGTTGACCATGTCACGCCAGGGGCCGAGGTCGGGCTCGGGCAACTCCAGTCCGAGCATCCGCACCACCACGTCGTCGAGGCGCTGACGCCGGAGCTCGATCGGCACCTCGTAGATCGTCTCCATGTCGCGGGCCTCCACCACCCCCTCGAGGGGGACGTTGGTGAAGAGGGCGATCTTGCGGCGCACGTCGTCGTCGA
>CAYORZ010000176.1:0-4680 GCA_964406485.1 uncultured Gemmatimonadaceae bacterium
TCGTGGCCGCCCTGACCGGGGGCATGGCCCTGGCTCCCGTACTGGCCCGGGGGAGCGCGACAGGAGCCTTCGGCCTGGGCACGGCCGGGGGGCTCAAGGGACTGCGGGCCCTCTCCCGCTGGGGGTGGTCGAAGGGAGAGCAGGCGCTTGACCGCCTAATGGGAAGCCTCGCCACCGACATCCGCACCGGCGGGGCCTTTCAGACCACCCCGCTGCCGCCCTCCAGTCGCTCTTCTACCCCGCAGGGCTTCTCCGAACCGTAGGCCTCCGCTTCCCGCCCACGCCCGAGGCCCTCGGCGCCGTCAGCGCACCTCCTCCTCGCCGGAGCGCGTCGCCGAGTAATAGAGGGTGCCGTCCACCAGGTCGGGGAAGTTGATCGAGCCGGCGCCGGTCCATGAGGAGCCGGTGACTGTCCAGAGCGTGCTCCGGGCCAGGTCCAGGCCGTGGCTGGTGTTCCACCCCTCCACATCAGTCAGGTCGGGCACCTCGAGCTCGATCGTGGCGCCACCCTCGAGGTAGCTGCTCGTGGCCAGCAGCGCCACGCTCCGATCATCCAGGCCATCGGACTGGTGGAGCACCAGCGCCACGAAGCGATCATATTCACTCTGACGGGTCCAGGAGGCCCGGAAGCGGGCGTTGTTGGTGAAGCCGATACGGGTCACTGTGGGCGTGGCGAGGGGGGGACCGAGCGTGACGTTGCGGTCCTGGACCTCGTCGAAGGCGATCGCCACCTGCCGGGTGGGCGGGGGGATCGGGCCACCAGCGGCCCCTACGTCGGTCGCGACCACCTGCAGCCAGTGGAGGTCGGTCGACTCTGTCTCCTCCGCGGGTACACCCCAGTAGCGCTGCGAGGCGCCACCGAGCACTCCGGTGAAGTAGGTGGCCACCGATCCGCTCCTCGTGGCAAACATCCCGACTACCGTGGATTGCTCCCCCCCCGTCATCCCGGCCACCGTCACATCGGCGGATACCGGCAGGAACCCTTCGGCGTCAAAGTCCAGCGGCGGGAGAGTCGAGCCGTCCGCCGGGTCGAGATTGCGCCGGATCACCATCCGGTCGGGCACCATCGCGAGGGCTCCGAGGTCGAAGGTGGTGCGGGTGGCCACCAGATCCTGCGGGCCGTGCAGCACGTTCTCGAGGGTGAAGTTGGTGCCGGTCGCGCCCATCGCCTGAGCGGTAGCCGCGCCGAGCGACACGAAGGCGGTCTCGAGGGGACCAAGCGCGGCCACCGACCCATGCACAGTCTTGCCGGAGAAGCCGTCATCGCACTGATGTTCGCCAACGAAGATCAACTCCTCGCGCGAGTAGTGTGCGACCGTCAGTTCGGGCGCGCCGCTTTCCATCACCACATACGCCACCTGGCCGCGGGGCTCGTCGATCTGGAAGGAGTAGCGGTTGCCAGGCTCGGCATGGACGCGGGTCCAGGGGCCGTCGCCGTCCCGGTACGCCACCCAGATGGGCACGCCCGTGAAGCCGCAGAAGGTCCACGTCACGTTGCCCGCTCCGCCTCCGGTGGTGGCCGTCACCGTGAGGTCGACCTGAGCGGTGCGGTCGTCCAGGCCGGCGGCCGTCCCGGTGATGGTGAGGGGCACGCTTCCCTCGGCCGCCCCGGCCGCTGCCGTGAGGGTGAGGGTCGACACGTCGCCCGCAGTGCTGACGGGGTCGAAGGCGGCGTCCACGCCGGCCGGGAGTCCGCTGGCCGCGAGGGTCACGTCACCGTCGAAGCCCCCGGTGCGGGTGATGGCCACCGTGACGATGGTCTGCTCGCCCTGCGCGAGGCTGACCGCCGCCGGCGTCGCGGCCAGGCCGAAGTCCGCCGCCGCAGAGACCGACAGGGCCAGGGTCGCGGTCTTCGCCTCCATCCCGTCGGCGCTGCCGGTGATCGTGAGGTCGGCCGCACCGGTCACCGCGTCCTGCTCCGCGGTGAGGGTGAGGGTGGCGCTGGCTCCGGTGGGGGCCGCAGGATCGAAGGTGGCCTCCACCCCCTCCGGGAGTCCACTCACCGAGAGGGCCACGGCACCCGTGAAGCCACCGCTGCGCTGGATCGAGATCTCGGCGACGGCGTCGCCCCCGGGCTCCAGGGGGAGCTGGGCGGGGGAGACCGCCAGGGTGAAGTCGGGGATCGGCACGGCCGTGACCGTCAGCGTGGCCGTGGCGATGGCGTCCGCCACGCCCGAGCCGGTGGCCCGCACGGTGAGGGCGACCGAGCCGGGAGCGACCGACGGGTCCACCTGGAGCGTCACGGTGCCGGAGTTGGCCCCCTCAGCGATCGTCGCCGGGGTGGCCGTCACCCCTGCCACGGCGTCGATCCCCACCGTGACCGCGCCCGTGAAGCCGCCGGAGCGCGTGACGTTCGCGGTCAGCGAGCCGCTCTCGCCCGCCTTGATCGAGACCGTCGAGCTCGACAGTTCGAGGGCGATGGCCCCCGTCTCGTCGCCGTCGTCGGTCGGACTGCTCTCGCACCCGATCAGGGCAACGATGAGGATCGATGTCAGCAGGCGCAGGGTCAGGCGTGGCATCGGGGACTCCCGGTTGGTGGTCGGTCGGTGGGCTGGTTCAGGATCGGTCGTTCCTGCCCAAACACGCAACACTTTTCTCGACGGGCCTCATCTTGATGCGGCAGCTCCGTGCATCATTGGGCCGGCCCGTCGTCGGCGTCGTGCGCGGCGCTGCCCAGGTCGAAGAGGGGTACGCGGATGTCGAAGTAGATCGAGATCAGCCGGAGTGAGAAGGTGGTGGCCATGCCCACCACGCTCGCCACGGGGGCGGGGGCACCCAGCCGGACCAGCACCAGGTAACCGGTGACCCCCGCGATGGCCGCGGTCGCGTAGAGCTGACGGTGCTTCAAGATGAAGGGGATCTCGGCGGTAAGCACGTCGCGGGTCATCCCGCCGGCGACGCCGGTCATCACGCCCAGCACGACCACGCTCAGCCCGGGCAGCCCCGCGGCGTCGGCGATCTGCGCGCCGCTGATCACGAAAAACGAGAGCCCGGCGGCGTCGGCGATCTCCAGGGCGTAGGCCGGGGTGGGCCGGTGTTGTACCCAGTGGACCGTCAGCAGCGCGACCCCGGCGATGACCACCAGGTAGGTGGGATCGGACATCCAGAACACCTCGTCGCGGTGCATGATCACGTCGCGCAGGGTGCCGCCTCCGGTGGCGGTGACCAGGGCGAGGACCACCACTCCGAAGAGGTCGAGTCGCTTGCGGCCGGCGGCCAGTACGCCGCTCACCGCGAAGACCGACACGCCCGCCAGGTCGAGCAGGTAGAGGGTCACCCGTCGACGTAGGTGAGCCAGCCCTGGTGACGGTCGTCCTCGCCACGCACGACGCGCCAGAAGGCGGCCTGCAATTGTGCGGTGATCGGCCCTCGCCCGCCCGTCCCCACCGGGATGCGGTCCACACTCCGGATCGGGGTGACCTCCGAGGCGGTGCCAGTGAAGAAGAGCTCGTCGGCCGTGTAGAGCGACTCGCGCGGCACCGGCCGCTCCCGGGTGGGGATCCCCGCCTCTTCGGCCAGCATGAGGACCGCCGAGCGGGTGATCCCGGCCAGCAGGGTGCCGTCGAGGACGGGGGTGATCAGCACCCCATCGCGTACCAGGAAGAGGTTCTGCCCCGACCCCTCGCTCACCCGACCGTCCGGTCCGAGGGCGATGGCTTCCGCGTAGCCATCGGCCACCGCCTGGGCCTTGATCAGGGTGGAGCTGTTGTAGTGACCGGCCGACTTGGCGGCCACCGGAAAGGTGTTGGGTGCCGGGCGGGCCCAGGAACTCGTGCAGACGTCCACCCCCTGCTCCAGCGCCTCCTCCCCCAGATACGCCCCCCACGGCCAGGCGGCCACGTAGCTCTCGATGGGCGAATCCGGGGCGTACAGTCCCGCGTTCCCCAGGCCGCGCAGCACCATGGGGCGGATGTAGCACGACGTCAGCGCGTTGTCGCGCACCACGTCGCGGCAGGCCTCGATGAACACCTCCGGGGCGTGCGCGGGGCGCATGCGGTAGATGGTGGCCGAGTCGTAGAGCCGGCGGATGTGCTCGGGCAGCCGGAAGATCGCCGGCCCGCGCGGAGTCTCGTAGCAGCGGATCCCCTCGAAGAGCGAGGCTCCGAACTGCACGGCGGTCGAGAGCAGGTGGACGGTCGCGTCGCCCCAGGGGATCAGTTCGCCGTCTTTCCAGATCGACCGGGTCGGGGGGATACGGGGA
The DNA here is from genome assembly GCA_964406485.1 of uncultured Gemmatimonadaceae bacterium. Lineage (GTDB taxonomy): Bacteria > Gemmatimonadota > Gemmatimonadetes > Longimicrobiales > Gaopeijiaceae > Gaopeijia. Next base: position 4,202 of record CAYORZ010000176.1, read on the forward strand.
TAGGGATTTCAAACGCTATATCGGCCGGCCCTCTCCCAGCTAACCGTGTTGCCCCGGCCTTTCGTCTTCCGGCTCACCTTCGCGCACCCGCCTTGATGAACTCCTTCAGGCGAACGGCTGCGACGCCTCATCCAGAGTGGCCATCTCCTCGGGGCTCAGGCGAAGCTCCGGCGCGGCCAGCAGCTCGGACAGCTGCTTCAAGGTGGTGGCGCTGGCGAGCGGGGCGGTGATCGTCGGTTTGATCAGCGCCCAGGCCAGCGCGACCGTAACAGTGGCGGTGTCATGTGATGACGCGATGGCCTTCAGCGCCTCGATGACCCTCAGGCCGTTCTCGTTCAGGAACGCCTCCACCCAGCCGCCTCGGGCCGCACCCTCGAGATCCTCCCGGGTGCGGTACTTCCCCGAAAGGAAGCTGCTCGCGAGCACAGAGTAGGGGAATACGGCGAGCCGGTGCGCCTCGGCGATCGGAGCAACGTTCT
>CAYORZ010000177.1:0-653 GCA_964406485.1 uncultured Gemmatimonadaceae bacterium
GTCCCTACGTTCTGGTCGGGTTGAATGTGATCGCGGCAGAAAGTGCCGACGAGGCGCGCTACCTGGCGACGTCGCAACAGATGTCGTTCGTCGACATCTTCCGGGGCGCGCGCGAGCTCACCCGCCCCCCCATCGACGACATCGAGGCGTACTGGACGCCGCAGGAGAAGGCGCAGGTCGGGCAGATGCTGGGCGGTTCGATCGTCGGCGGCCCGGAGACGGTGCGCGACGGGATCGAGGCGTTCGTTCAGCGGACCGGAGCCGACGAGGTGATGATCGTCTCCGACATCTTCGACCCTGCCCTGAGGCTGCGTTCCTTCGAGATCATCGCGACCGCACGCGATCGCGAGCGCGAGGCCGTCGCGGCAGTGTGACGCCGCCCCCCGGCTCCCGGACCGGATACCCCTCTGGCGGACGGTGCAGAGGGCGTCGTATCATCGTCGCCCCGATTTTTTTCGCCCTCCAGAAGGCCAGGCCCCATGCGCGCTTCCGCTCGTCATCTCGTCGTCGTCGGACTCACTGCACTCACCCTCGGCTGCGGAGGGGACGACGACGGTCCGACGGGGCCGCAGGCGCCCCCGAACGCTCCCATGACCGCGGTCATCGATGGAACCCCGTGGGCCGCGGTCTCGGCCAGCGCCAGCCGCAGCGCC
>CAYORZ010000177.1:663-1507 GCA_964406485.1 uncultured Gemmatimonadaceae bacterium
CCGGCGACGTGATCGCATTCGGCGGCACGGCCGCTGACCTGACCACGATCTCGATCGGCCTCTCGGCGACCGGGCCCGGGACGTACGCGATCCCCCTGGCCGGCCTGAACTTCAACGTGAGCAACGCATCGAGCGGTGAGCTGTGGCAGGCGCTGGGCAGGGGACAGCTGGGCGCGGTGGGGTCTGGTTCGGTCACGTTTACCACACTCACTTCCACCCGAATCGCGGGTACCTTCACCTTCCAGGCTCCCGGCGCCGGCACCACCGCCGGAGAGAAAGTCGTCACCGGGGGGGCATTCGACATCCCCCTCGGCTCGAACTAGCCTCTCACCCCCACCCCTGACTTCGCCATGACTCCCCGTCCCCACCTCGCCCGCTGGCTTCCACTGGTCGCGCTCGCCCTGCTCGGGGTCGGGGGGTGCGGAGGGGCCGACGGGCGCCCGCCCACCATGCTGGCCGAGTACAACGTGCTGGTCGTCACACCCGAGGCGACCTGGGCCACGCTCTCGGATCTGCTTGCCGAGGCCCTGGTGGTGCGGCCGTTCGGGCAACCGGCCGAGAATCCCTTCCGCCTCACCCATCGTGATCCTGCCCGGGTGACGACGGCCGACCTCAGCCGGTACCGGATGATCCTGCTCGTCGGCGGCCGCGACGCGATGGGCAACGTGCTGGGAGAGGCTGCGGGCGCCCTCCCCGAGGCCCCCTCCATCGCCACCCACAGCGACGTCTGGGTCGAAGGGCAGGACGTCGCGGTGATGCTCCTCCCCGACGGACCGGCCGGCACGGGCGACGGGGCAGATCGCGTGCTGGGGCTGTTCGACGCGCTGGGCGAATGGGCCAAGCG
>CAYORZ010000177.1:1517-4663 GCA_964406485.1 uncultured Gemmatimonadaceae bacterium
CCGAACTCCTGCACGCGGGACTGGCCCGGTGGAGCGTCGTGCGTACCTACGCCAACGGCACCAATTCGGCGGTGGACACCCTGTCGCGAAACCGGGGCTTCGGCATCAATGTCCCGGTGAACTACCGGCTGCAGGGGGTTTCGGACTCCGTCCTCGTGGTGGCAACCCCCTTCAACGACGCCGACCCGACGATTCGTACCGTCCTGGTCACCTGGCGCCCCCTCGATGAAACAGAGGTCACCCCCGGGATGGCCCTCGACTGGCGCGACGCGGTCGTCCCGGATGCATACGACTGGACCCAGACCACCCGCCGCGATCCGATCGAGGTGTCGACGCCGGAGCGGGACCCCCCCGCCCTCCAGGTCGAGGGGTTCTGGTCGGCCATCGACGACGGACAGCCACTCGGCGGGTCGTTCGTCCTGCGCGTGGTGCACTGCCCGGCGGAGGGCCGCCGCTACCTGCTGGACAGCTGGCTCTACGCCCCCAATCGCGGCAAGTACCGCTACCTGATGGAGGTGGAGACGGTGCTCGATACCTTCCGCTGTTCGCCCGAAGCGGGCGGGTGACGGAAGTGGCCCGTCTGCCGTTCCTGGCCGCCCTGGGGGCGCGCCCGTCGGGCCCGCGTCTGGAGCGGATCCGGGAGTCCGCGCACTTCCGCGACGGCCGCTTCCACAACCCGCTCCCCCGACACGCCGACGGGGTGTCGCTCCGTACCGTCTGGGAGATGCTCACCGGCGGGAGTCCGCACCGCAGGCCGCGCGAGCCGGTCGCGATCCGCCGCCGCGGCGCAGCCGACTTCATCCGGCCGAGAGAGGGCCTGCGGGTGACCTGGCTGGGGCACGCCACCCTCCTGATCGAGATCGAGGGTCTCCGGATCCTGGTCGATCCGATCTGGTCGGAGCGTCCGAGCCCCTTCCGGCGCGTGGGCACCCGGCGCTTCCACGATCCGCCCCTCGCCCTCGATGCGCTCCCCCGGCTCGACGCCGTCGTTCTCTCGCACGACCACTACGACCACCTCGACATGCGCACCGTGCGGGCCCTCCGTGAGCGCGTGCCCCGGTGGGTCACTCCCCTCGGCGTCGGGGCACACCTCGAGCGGTGGGGCGTGGCGCCGGGCCGCATCGACGAATTCGAGTGGTGGGACGGGACCACGGTCACCGACGACTCCGCCGTCCGTCTCGTCTGCACACCCTCACGTCACTTCTCGGGTCGGGGACCCCGGAGCCGCGATACCACGCTCTGGTCCGGATGGGCCGTGCTCGGCACCGAGCACCGCCTGTGGTACGCCGGGGACTCGGCCCTCACCCCGCAATTCCTGGAGATCGGGCAACGGCTGGGCCCCTTCGACCTCACCCTGATCGAGATCGGGGCCTACAACCCCGCCTGGGCCGACGTGCACCTCGGCCCGGAGCAGGCCGTGGCCGCGCACCGGATGGTGCAGGGGGCGACCGGCGCGCACCCGCCCCCCGGACGGATGGTCCCGATCCATTGGGCCACTTTCGACCTCTCGACCCACGGATGGACCGAGCCGGCGGAGCGGGTGGTCGTGGCCGCCGACGCTGCCGGGGTCGACCTCGCCCTCCCCCGTCCGGGAGAAAGCGTGACCCCCGACGTCGCCCCGACGGAGCGGTGGTGGCCCGCGGTGGAGTGGGCGTCGGCCGCCGAGGCTCCGGCCATCTCGACGGGGCTTCCCCGAGCGGTCCTGGAGCTGGTGCCGCCGGGGTGACACCCCCGATCGCTGCCCACTGATTTCGCCCCATCGGTGGTCTGCCCCCGGGCGGGTCGGTACCTTCCAGAGGTGGCCCCCGTTGCCGTTCTCGAGCCGGGCCGCGCCCCCTCCGTCCGGCGATCCTGCCTCCGCCCGCCTGCGACCCCAGCCGCGCATGTTCGCTGTCGACCGACTGATCCTCGTCGTAGGGATCCTGCTTCTCGTCGGGATCACCTCGAGCAAGGCGTCGGCGCGGTTCGGCCTCCCCGTCCTCGTCCTCTTCCTCGTCGTGGGGATGCTCGCGGGGTCGGAAGGGATCGGGGGGATCGCCTTCGACAACTTCGTGCTGGCGCACGGCATCGGGACGATCGCCCTGGCCGTGATCCTCTTCGACGGCGGGCTCCGCACCTCGATGGAGGCGGTGCGCTCCACCTGGAAGCCCGCCGTCTCGCTGGCGACCGTCGGCGTGCTCATCACGGCGATCGTGACGGGTGCGGTCGCTGCCTGGATCCTCGACATCCCGATCCTCCTCGGGATGCTCCTGGGGGCGATCGTGAGCTCGACCGACGCGGCTGCCGTCTTTTCGGTACTGCGATCGAGTGGGGTGCGGCTTCGCGAGCGGCTGTCGAACACCCTCGAGATCGAGAGCGCGTCCAACGATCCGATGGCGATCTTTCTCACCGTCGGGCTCATCGAGCTGCTCGGGACGACCGCACCGGGAATCGGGCTCCTGACGCTCTTCCTCCAGCAGATGGTGCTCGGAGCCGCGGTGGGGTTCGGGGGCGGGAAAGCGGCGGTCGCACTGGTGAACCGGATCAACCTCGATGCGGCCGGGATGTACCCGCTGGTCGTGACCGCGAGCGGCTTCGCCGTCTTCGGGGTCGCGGCGGCCCTCGGAGGAAGCGGCTTCCTCGCGGTCTTCATCGCGGGGATCGTTCTCGGAAACAGCCGGATCGTCTTCCAGCGCGGGATCCTCTTCTTTCACGACGCCGCCGCCTGGCTCAGCCAGATCGTCATGTTCACCGTGCTCGGCTTGCTCAGCTTTCCGAGTCGCCTGCTCATGGTCTGGTGGGAAGGGCTGCTGATCGCGCTCGTCCTCATGCTGGTCGCTCGTCCGATTGCTGTCCTTCTCACAGCAACCCCCTTCGGCTTCGACCGCCGCGAGCTCACGATGATCTCGTGGGTCGGCCTGAAAGGCGCCGTCCCCATCACGCTGGCCACCTTTCCGCTGATGATGGGGGTGGCCGGGGCCGACCTGATCTTCGATGTGGTGTTTTTCGTCGTTCTGCTCTCCGCCCTCACCCAGGGAGTGACGCTCGCTTGGGTCGCGCGACGGCTCGGGCTGGAACTGCCCTGGGCGAGCAGTTCCCCGGTGAGCCTCGAACTCATGTCGCTCAAGCAGGTGAATGGCGACATCGTGGAGTACACCCTGGGCGAG
>CAYORZ010000178.1:0-4644 GCA_964406485.1 uncultured Gemmatimonadaceae bacterium
TGAAGGTGCGCGGCTTCCGGATCGAGCTGGGCGAGGTGGAGTCGGTGCTGCGCGCCCTGCCCGGGGTGGCCGATGTTGCCTGCGCGGCCCGCGACGATCGCCTCATCGCCTGGTTCGTGGCCGAGGAGTCCCGTACTCCCTCCCTCGCCGAGTTCCGGGCGTGGATCCGCGACCGGCTCCCCGCCTACATGATGCCGTCGCTCTTCGTGCCGATCGACGAGGTCCCCCTCACGCCCAACGGGAAGGTGGACCGGCGGCTGCTCCCCGATCCGGCGGCACAGGTGCCGCAGGGCACCACCTACGAGCCGCCGCAGGGTCCCCTGGAAGAACTGCTCGCCGAGATCTGGTCCGAACTTCTGGAGGTGGAACGGGTGGGGGCGGGCGACTACTTCTTCGAACTGGGCGGGCACTCCCTCCTGGCCATGCAGGCCGTGGCCGAGTTCGAGGAGCGTTCGGCGCACCGACTCGAACCGCGGGCCCTCTTCTTCAGCAACGTCCGCCAGCTGGCGGCGTCGGCCGAACCCCTCGCCATGGAGCACCCATGAGTGCCATCTTCTTCGGCTCGCCACGCCGTCCGCTCTTCGGTTTCCAGCACGCGCCGGCGGGACCAATCGAGGGCGCGGTCCTTCTTTGTCCCCCCTGGGGGCAAGAATACGAGTACGCGCACCGCGCCCTCCGGGTGCTCGCCCAGCGACTGGCCGAGCGGGGGCGCTTCGTGCTCCGTTTCGACTACTCCGGAACGGGCGACTCCTGGGGAGAGACGACAGAGAGTGATCTGGATCAGTGGAGCGATGACGTGGCCACCGCGGTCGAGGAACTCAAGCTGGTCAGCGGCGTGCCGACGCCGGATCTGGTCGGACTCCGGCTGGGCGGATACCTTGCAGCGCGCCACGCTGCGGAGTTCGGCGACGTGGGGCGAGTCGTGCTCTGGGACCCGGTCGTGGACGGTCGCTCCTGGATGGCCGAAGTCCCCGGCAGCACATCGCTCGCCGTGGCCGACACCGACGCGGCGCCGGAGTTCGGCAGATTCGCCGTCTCCGACCGATTCCTTCAGCAGGTCGAGGCGATCGATCGTTCCGCGTACGAAGTCGACCTGGCCCCCGCCGTGCTGCAGCTGGTCACCACCGCGGACCCTCCGCCTCCCTCGGCGTCGCTCGCGGGGCTGGCGGGGGTCGAGTTCGAACACTTTCCCCAACCTCTCCCCTGGGTCGTCGACGTCGCCGTATGGGCGGGCCAGATCCCCGCACGGACCCTGGATCGGATCGTGGAGTGGCTGACCGGGTGAGGGAATCGGTGCTGCACTTCGGCCCGGGCGGACGGCTGGTCGGCATCCTGACCGAGCCCTCCCGGCCCCACCCGGAGGCGCCTGCGGTGGTGATTCTCAACGCGGGGATCATTCATCGGGTAGGCCCGCATCGGCTGCACGTGCGCCTCGCGCGCCACCTCGCCCGACTCGGCTTCCCGGCCCTGCGGATCGACCAGGCGGGGATCGGCGACAGTCTGCCGCTGGGAGAGCGCTCGCCCGATGAGGACGCGCTCCGGAGTGTGCACGAGGCGCTCGATCAGGTGACTGCCCTGGAACTGGCCGATCGGATCGTGCTCTTCGGTCTCTGCGCGGGGGCGCGGTACGCCTTCCGGGCCGCGGAGCGCGATCCCCGGGTCGTCGGCGTCGTCGTCCTCGACCCGCCCGGACTCGCTCGGGCGTCCACTGCCCGCCACCGGGCCTCGCACCTGGCCCGCACCGCCGCCCGCCCCGAAGTCTGGGTGCGGGCCGTGCAGGGGCGCTACGGGCTCACCAGGATGGTGATCAGGGGGATCGGCGAGGCGGTGTCGCGAGGGGGCGACGACGCCGGGGGGAAGGCGTCGCCCGGGGGGGAGGAGGAGCGCACGCCCCGCCAGGTCACGGTCGATCTCTTCCGCACCCTCGACGACCGGGGGACACGGATCTTCTTCGGGGTGACGGCGGCGCAGCGTGTGAATTACAGCTACGCCGGCCAGATCCACGACCTCTTCCCCGAGCTCGACCTTCGGCGGATGTTGGATGTCCGCATGTACGACGAATCCGATCACACCTTCCCGCGCGAGATCGACCGCGTGCGCCTCCAGTCCGATGTTGGGGAGTGGATGGAGAGCTTCGTCACCCCCCTCACAGAAGTCGCTGGAAGAGCACCATCGCGATGATGGCCACCGTGGTGAGGAGGGCGACCTCGGAGCGGCGTCCCTGACCGAATGCGTCGGGGAGGAGTTCCACGAGGACCATGAAGAGCATCGCCCCGGCCGCGAACCCGAGTCCCCAGGGGAGCGCCGGGCGGAAGAGTTCGACGAAGAGGTAGGCGGGAACGGCCATGATCGGCTGGGGAAGCGACGAGACGATGCTCCACCCGGCCGCCCGCACGAGACTCACCCCCTGCGGCCGCAGGACCGCGGTGATCGCCACCCCCTCGGGAATGTTGTGGATCGCGATCGCCGCCGTGATGAGGGTGGCCAGGGTCATCCCGCCGCCGAAGGAGACACCCACGGCGATCCCCTCCGAGACGGAGTGCACCGTCATCACCACGAGGAGGAGGACGATCTTGCGGGCTCCGGCGCCCGTGGCCGCGCCGAAGACGAGTGCCTCTTCGTCCTGCCCTTCCAGGAACCGCTGCGTCATCAGGATGAAGAGGACCCCGAGCACCGCGCCGCCGAGCGTCTCGAGGCGGCCGTACACCGTCCCCTCCGAGAGGAGTCCGAAACACGCCCCGATCATGAGTCCGGCCGCCACGGCGTTGGACCGCGCGATGAATCGCTCGGAGGGGGCGCGGACGAAGGCAAAGGGGATCGCACCGAGCCCGGTCGCCAGGGCGGTGATCAGGGCGTAGATGAAGACGACGACGACGGGGTGCGTTTCGGCGAGCGCGGTCACGGGGCCCCCGTGTGGAGGGCGATGACGAGCCCGGTCGCGAGCAGACAGACCACCGCGATGCTCGTGGGCCCTGTCTGCCGGTAGGATTCGGGGAGGAGTTCGGAGAGGAGGAGCTGGAGGAGCGCGCCCACGGCGACCCCGACCACCCAGGGAAGCACTCCGGGAAGCGCCCCGACGACCGCGAAGGTCACGACGGCCAGAAGCACCTGGTTGAGATTGGTCAGGGTGGCCAGCGCGACCGCGTGCGCGAATCGTACCCCCCGGGCACTCAGGATCTCGATAAGGACCATCGCCTCGGGCACATTGTGGATCGCGAGCGCTGCCGCCACCGAAACGCCGAAGGGGAGCGAGACGAGCATCGCGGCGCCGATGGCCACCCCTTCCCACGCGGAGTGAACGAGGTTGACGAGGACGACCTGATGTCCGTAGGCGGGGTGCAGCTCGTCCAGGGCGTTGAGGTCGAGGTCGGTCGTGCCCCCGAGGGCGTGGGTCAGGATCACGATCCCCGCCCCGCAGAGCGCCCCGACGGACCCGAGGACGATGTCGTCCTGGAGTCCCTCGATCAGAAGGAGGTAGGCGGCGCCCAGCATCAGGCCGGCGGCGAGGGCGTTGCCCACGCCGAGCACGACGCCCGAGAGGCGACCGAACAGCAGCCGCGGGACCCCCCCGAAGAGGGCGGTGAAGGCCGCGGCGGCCGACCATGCGGTGACCGTCAGGATGGGGTCGGAGAACGCCGCCCCGGGGGCGGTCATGGTTGGGGAAGCGGCACGAGCACGGGGGAGGGAGTGCGGCGCGGCGGGACGAGAAGTTCCGGTGCGCCCCCGAAGATAGGTTGTGGCCCTGTCGGCGAACAGGACCCGCCCACCGACCACCGCCCCGGCCCTCGAGGGAGGGGGGTGCTCATCGCCCGGGGGGCGGCGCGAAGAAGCGCTCGAGGTGGGGGCGGAGGCGGAGCGAGGCCCGTGAGCGCAGGTCGGCCCCGCGGGCAACGGACGGGGGCGGAGGTGCGGACTCCGGCCCGAAGGCCGCCGGGTCCGCTCCGACGGGCGGGGGCGGGAGTGGAGCGCCGTCGATGCGGCTTCGGAGGGCGTCGCGGAAGGCAGGGTCGGTGGCGAGGTGGAAGAGGAGTTCGTCGCCCACCTCGGCCCACGCTCCCCCGCTGACGTCGAGCATCGCCCTCTCGACGGCGCCCGGGTCGAGGTCGGGGAGGTAGGCGGCGGCCTCGGAGAGGGGAGGCGGACCCGCCCCGCGGTCGTGCGCGGCACCGTTGCCGGGGGGAGCAGGGAGGGCGCTCTCCGCGACCCACCCCGCGGGGACGAGGGGGGGCGGGGCGATGTCGGGGAGGGGCGCTTCGAGAAGGGCTTTCGCGTCGAGAATGCCGACGCCGTCGCGGGTGGAGTCCCACCCGTCGGGGGTGCGGGCGGTGGCCAGGAGAAGATCGCGGAAGACCGCGGGGACACCGGGCGGGCCGTACCGCTCCCGGAGCCGTTCCGGCCCGTGGAAGGCGAGCCAGAGCGCGGCAGCCCCGGCGCACGTCGCCACCGCGAACGAGGTGTCGTACCCCATCCCCGAGGTGTAGACGGGCCCGGACGCGGTGGCCTCGACCCCCGCGCGCCAGACGCCGTCGCCCGGTGCACTCAGGTCGACCCCCTTCCCCCGCGCGCTCTTCGGCCAGAGCCTGCCTTCACAGTTGCAGGCGCCGACCCCGATCACCTGGGGGAGGCGGGCCGGAAAGACGGCGA
>CAYORZ010000179.1:0-4639 GCA_964406485.1 uncultured Gemmatimonadaceae bacterium
GACATCATCGAGCGGGAGCAGCGGTGGGCCACGGCCTCCGAAGTCACGCCCGAACTGTTGCGGCAGATGAAGCGCGACGGCTTCAGCGACCGCCAGCTCGCCGACCTCCGCCACACGACCGAAGAGGCGATCCGCGAGCAGCGGTGGGCGTGGAACATCCACCCGACCTACAACGTGGTCGACACCTGCGCCGGAGAGTTTCCGGCCGAGACGCCCTACTTCTACTCCTCGTACGAAGACGAGACGGAGTCCGTTCCGACCGAGCGCGAGAAGATCGTGATCCTCGGCAGCGGTCCCAACCGCATCGGGCAGGGGATCGAGTTCGACTACTGCTGCGTGCAGGCGGTGATGGCGCTGCGCGAGGCAGGGTACGAGACGATCATGGTGAACTCCAATCCGGAGACCGTCTCGACCGACTTCGATGTGAGCGACAAGCTGTACTTCGAGCCACTCACCCTCGAAGACGTGCTCGAGATCCTGCGGCTGGAGAAACCGAAGGGGGTCATCGTCCAGCTCGGCGGCCAGACGCCCCTCAACCTCGCCGAACAGCTCGAGAAACTCGGTGCCCCGATCCTGGGCACCAGCGTCGACGCCATCGACCGGGCCGAAGACCGGGAACGTTTCGAGCAGGTCTGCCGCACGATCGGTGCGCGGGTCCCCGACAACGGGACGGCGACCGATGCCGACCAGGCGGTCGCGATCGCCGAGCGGATCGGGTATCCGATCCTGGTGCGGCCCTCGTACGTGCTCGGCGGGCGCGCCATGGAGATCGTCTACGACGAGGACTCCCTTCGCGACTACTTCGGCCGCGCCGTGCGGGCGAGCCCCGATCACCCCGTGCTCATCGATCGCTTTCTCGAAGACGCCTTCGAGGCCGACGTCGACGCCCTTTCCGACGGCACCGACGTGGTGATCGGCGGGATCCTGCAGCACATCGAGAACGCCGGGGTGCATTCGGGGGACTCCGCTTCGGTCCTCCCCCCCTACCTGCTCGACGGGGAATCGCTCGAAGAGATCCGGGACCTCACCCGCCGCTTCGCCCTCGAGCTGGGGGTGAAGGGGTTGATGAACGTGCAGTACGCGATCCGGAAGGGGGTGGTCCACGTGCTCGAGGTGAACCCTCGCGCCTCGCGGACGGTGCCGTTCGTGAGCAAGGCCACCGGGGTCCCCCTGGCCCGCCTGGCCGCGCGCGTGATGGCCGGCGAGTCGCTGGCCTCGCTCGGCGTGCCCGCCGAGCCCGTGCCGGGAGGAGTGGCGGTCAAGGAATCCGCCTTCCCCTTCAACCGCTTCGATGTCGACATCCTTCTCGGGCCGGAGATGCGCTCCACGGGCGAGGTGATGGGATTCGACGACTCGTTCGGGATGGCCTTCGCCAAGGCGCAGGTCTCGGCGGGGAATCCCCTCCCCACCACCCCCGGAAAGATCGTCGTCACCGTCAACGACCTCGACAAGCCCGCGATCACCCCGATCCTGCGGCGCTTCGTCGACCTGGGCTTCGAACTGCTGGCGACCCGCGGGACCCACGCCCACCTCGCCCGCCTCGGGATTCCCTCCGACCGGGTGTTCAAGGTAGGGGAAGGCCGCCCGAACATCGTCGACCACATCGTGAGCGGTGACGTGTCGCTCCTGATCAACACCCCCCTCGGCAAGCGGTCGCAGTACGACGACTACGCCATGCGGCGGGCGGCGATCACCTACGACACGCCCTACCTCACGACGCTGTCGGCGACGGCGGCGGCGTGCGATGCGCTGATCGCCCTCCGCTCGCGGGCGCACACGGTGCGGTCGCTCCAGGAGCGGGTGGCGACGGTTCTCGCCGCCCCCGCCGGGCAGGAATGAAGTGACCCTCCTGGGGCCCCAGGGGTAGGAGGGGCCCCGGGAGTTCGGACTCACACCCAGAAGGTGGTGCAGAGATGAAGACGACCGTGCGCACGATCCTGCTCGCCCTGGTTCTCGCGGGAGCGCCCACGGCGGTGACAGCCCAGGCAGCCAACGAGGTGGCGCGCCCGGGCGAGGGTGCCGTCAGCTGGCACCCCGCGGCGCGGGCGGCGATCGACCAGTTGAAGTCTCCCTACTGCCCGGGCCTCATGCTCGAGGTCTGTCCTTCGGCGGGGGGCGCGGCGCTCCGCGACAGCCTGCAGCAGCTGGCCCTCGAGGGACGCTCGACCGAGCAGATCGTCGACTGGGTGCTCGCCAACCACGGCGAGGAGTGGCGGGCGCTCCCGGAACGCTCGGGGATGTCGCTTGTGCTGGCGTGGCTCGTCCCGCCGTTCGGAGTGCTCGTGGGACTCGGCCTGGTCATCGTGGCCCTGCGCCGGATGCGCGCCGCGGCGCCTCCGACTCCGGTCCCGGACCGGCCGCTCTCGCAGGCGGACGAGGAACGCCTGCGCGAGGCGCTCCGGGAGCTGGACGTCGAGGAAGAGGCCACCTTCTTCTGAGGCGGGCGTGACCACTCCCCCCGAGGAACAGCGCAGGGAACCGCGCGACGCCCCCTCCATGCTCGATCTGGTACGGCTCAGCCGCCGCCCCCTCTTTCCTCCGGGGGGGCGCGAGCTCTACCACCAGATTGCCCTCCTCACCGGTATGCAGGAAGGCGACGAAGTGCTCGATGTGGGGTGCGGCAATGCCGTTCCCCTCGAGTACTTCGTCGAGGAATTCAAGGTGCACGGATCGGGGATCGAGTCGGATCCCCGCCTCGTCGAAGATGCGATGGAGCGGCTGCGGGCGGCCGGACGCGCAGACAAGGTGCAGATCCAGGAGGCCCCCGCCGACGCGCTCCCCTACCGCGACGCGATCTTCGACGTCGTGGTGGGCGAGGTGGGGATGACGGCCGACGCCGACCCCGCCGACGCGGTGAGCGAACTGGTGCGGGTCACCCGCCCCGGAGGGGCAGTCGTGCTGGTGCAGCTCGTCTGGATCGCCCCCGTGGCCCCGCACCGGAAGGCGGTCCTCGAGGAACACCTGGGGGTGCAGCCCCGCATGCTGGTGGAGTGGAAGCGGCTCCTGCGGGAGGCCGGTGTGGTCGACCTCCACACCGAGGACTGGAGCGACCCCGACACCGCCTTCCGCCCGGGGGGCGTCAAGCCGTTCCCCGATTTCGCCGAACTCTTCTCCCTTCCCGAGAAGATCGGGATCCTGCGGCGGGCGTGGAAGCAGTGGGGGTGGACGGGGGTGCGCACCGTACTCTCGCGGGAGCGCGAGGTGCACCGGCTGCTGACGCGCGAGCGGGTGCTCGGACTGGACCTCCTGAAGGGCACCCGGGCACCCGATGCGGGCGCCGACGAGGGGGACTCGCCCGAGAGCGCCCCGAAAGAGCGAGGCGCTGCCCCCACCCCCCCCGCCGCCGATCCCCCCCAGCCGCCGGGCGTCACGGATCCCTCCGATGCCCCTCCCGACTCCGGCCCGGAGAGCACGGCCGGACTTCCCCTCTTCACCCCCGATGCCTCATGAGCGATTCCGCCCTTCTCGTCACCCCCGATGGCGTCCGCCGCGTCCAGGAGGCCCTCGCCGAGCAGGGGCTCGACGGATGGCTTCTCGTCGAGTTCCGCGGGCAGAACTGGATCTCGGCCGAGCTGCTCGGAGCGGAGTGGACCACGCGCCGCACCTTCGCCCTCATCCCGCGCGAGGGCGAGCCGACCGCCCTGATTCACGCCATCGAGGGGTCGTCGTGGCGGCACTGGCCCTGGCGGATCGAGCGGTACGCGGGGTGGCGCGAGATGGAGGCGAAGCTCGCCCGCCTCGTGGGGGAGCGGCGCCGCCTGGCGACGGAGTTCTCGCCGGGGGGGGCGGTGCCCACGGTCGACCTCGTCTCTGCAGGGACCATCGAGCTCCTCCGGCAGGCGGGCGCAGACCCGGTGAGTTCGGGCGACCTGGTGAGCCGCTTCTTCTCGGCGTGGAGCCCCGCGCAGCTTGCCGATCATCGGCGCACTGCCGAAGTGGTGGCCGAAGTGGGGAAGGGGGCCTTTGCCGAGGCCGCCCGGGCGCTGCGTGCCGGAGAGCAGCCGACCGAGGGGTCGATCACCCGGTGGATCCTCGAGCGCCTGGCACGGGGCGGGGTCACCATCGACGCCGACACCCACGTCGCTGTCGACGCCAACGCCGCCGACCCGCACTACGCCCCGGAAGGCGACGGGGCGCGGATCGAGGCAGGAGCCGTGCTCCTCGTCGATCTCTGGGGGCGGACCTCGACCGAGACCGTCTCGGCCGATCAGACCTGGATGGGCTTCATGGGCCCCACCGCGCCCGACCGCATCGAGGCGCTCTGGCGCATCGTCCGTGACAGCCGCGACGCCGGGGTCGCCTTCCTGCGCGAACGGGCGACGGCCGGCGTGCCCGTCCTGGGTCACGAGGTGGACGACGTCTGTCGTGCCGTCATCACCGAGGCCGGCCACGGCGAGCACTTCATTCACCGCACCGGGCATTCGATCGACCGCAAGCTCCACGGGAGCGGTCCCAACCTCGACAACCTCGAGACCCGCGACGTGCGCCGGATCATCCCCGGGGTGGGCTTCTCGATCGAGCCGGGAATCTACCTTCCGGGCGACGTGGGACTCCGGAGCGAGATCAACGTCCACTTCGGCGAGGAGGGTCCCGAGGTCACTCCGCGCGAGCCGCAGACCGAGCTGATCCTCGTCGACGT
>CAYORZ010000180.1:0-4574 GCA_964406485.1 uncultured Gemmatimonadaceae bacterium
GCCAGGATCAGGACGAGGGCCACCAGGCCGCCCAGGGGGAGGAGCGCCTCCCACCGGCCCCCGCGCAGGGCATCGAGGCGGACCCCCAGGTGGTGCAGGGTGGTGGCGACGAGCCCGTCGGCGGCCGCACCGCTCCCGCCGTCCGGAACGTCGCCCCGAGCCGTGCCGAACGCCGGGCCCAGCGGCGACGCCGCCTCGACGGGACGGATGCGCACCCCTTCGGCCGATTCGTCGATCACGGCCACCATCCCGACCGGGAGGACCGCCTCGACCCGGACCCCTTCGGGGCCGCGCCCGACCCGCACCGTCGTGAAGGCGCCGGATTCGGTCAGTTCGTGGCCGTGAGGGAGGGCGCTCTGCGCCCCCGGGAGCGAGACCACGACCCGCGCCGGCGTCCCCGGCTTCATCACCTGCTCCATGGTCGGCAGCCCGTAGCCGCTCAGCCGGAGCTCGAGGGTCGAGGCGTCGTCGACGCGGAGGTCGCGGAGTACGAAGGGGCCATCGGCGGCCGCGATCGCCCCCTCCTCGAGCGTCGCCCAGTCGGAGGGCTCGCCCGTCCCGGTGAGGGCGCGGCGCACGACTTCGGCGTCGAGAGGGGGATCTCCGGGCTCCTGCGCGGCGGCAACACCGACCGCCCCGAGCACGCCGAGCACACCGAGCAGTCCCACGCCCCGGCCCACCGCTCGCCGGGCCGTCACGGGGCCTCCACGCCGTGGAGGGAGAGCATCGAACGGAGCGTCTCGAGCGCGGCCTGGCGGATCTGCGAGACCCGCGACTCGGTCACCCCGAGAATCTCGGCGATGCCGGCCAGGCGGAGTCCCTCGAAGTAGTAGAGCGAGAGCACCTGCCTCTCCCGCTCCTTCAGCCGCGCGAGGCACCCCTGGAGAATCTGCACCTCCTCGTTGTGGTTTACCCGCGCCTCGATCTCGTCTCCGGTCTCGCCGGGAACGATCTCGATGCGGGTGTCGGCGCCATCATCGGTGCGGGGTTCGTGCAGCGAGGCCACGTGGGTACGCGCCACGGCGTCGTTCCACCGGTGAACCTCGGACACCCCGATCTCGAGGTCGCGTGCGATCTCGACGGGGGTCGGCTCGCGCTGCAACTCCTGCCGGAGCACGGCCTCGGAGCGCTGCAGCGCCCGCTGCTTCTTGCGCACGGAGCGCGGCGCGGGGTCCCACCGACGGAGTTCGTCGAGGATCGCGCCGCGGATCCGCATCACTGCAAAGGTGCTGAAGGCGTGTCCGCGTTCCGGTTCATACGCCTCCACCGCCTGGATGAGGCCGACGGATCCGGCGGAGATCAGGTCGTCGGTATCGACCCCGGGGCCTGCCGTGCGGGCGAGCTTGAGGGCGACATGGCGGACAAGTCCCAGATGGGACTCGAGGAGGGTATCCCGCGCATCGGGATCCCCGGCCTTCATCCGCTGCCAGAGCTGGGTTTGATTCTTCATCGGTCGGTCACCGTGGCCAGGAGTTGCGTCAGGAGTGCGTCGCCCAGCCCCGGGAGGGGGCTCTCGGCAAGCACGGCGGGGAGGGCGGCTCCCTCTGCCATCGCCGCCGCGAGTCGGGCGTCGAAGGGAAGGAAGCCGGCCAGCGCGAGGGGCAGTTCGAGGAAGTGTTCGAGTCCTTCGCGGAGGAGTTCGCTCCCCCGTTCGGCCTCGTGGGCGTCGGCGCGATTGAAGAGCACGAGCGGTCGGATGGCCGGCGCGTCGAGCGAGGCCGCCTTCAGGAGGGCGTGCGTGGTGGCGATCCCGATCGGATCGGTCCCGCCCACGGCCACCGCCGTGCGCACCCCGAGGTCGCGACAGATGCGGAGGCTGGAGCGCCGGCTGCCGGCGTCGATCACGACAATGTCCGACGAGGGGAAGAGCACGGCGATGCGCCGCATGAGGGCACGGGACTCCGCCTCGCGCATCTCGCCCTCGCCGCCGCCGTGGAGCGTCACCAGCGAGAGGCCGGGGGCGATGGTGACGGGGAGCTCTTCCGGCTCGAGGGCCGCGGCCCGCAGCGCACCGAGCCCCGGGCCTTCGTCCACCCCCCAGAAGATGTGCTGCGACCCCACCAGGGGATCGGCGTCGACCAGGAGCGTGCGATGCCCCCCCGCGTGGGCGCGGGCGGCGAGGAGTCCCGCGACGAGCGAGGTCCCCACGCCCCCGCGCCCCGCGAGCACGGCCACCACCGAGGAGGTGGCGCGTTCGCGGCGCACCCCCCGCGAGGCGACGAAGCGGCGGAGCTGGACGGCTTGCAGGCTCATGGCGCGTCAACCCGGGCGGGAAGCCAGGGCCCTCGGTCGTGCGCGAGCGAGCGGACCAGCCGCGACGCGGCCTCGTGGAGGTCGGTCGGCACCTCCTGTCCGTCGCTCACCCACCGGGTCGGGAGTCCCACGCCGTCGGCGAGTTGCGCGACGCCGTCCTCCCACGGCACCTCGTCGAGCTTGGTGAGCAGGAGGTGGGTGGGGGCGAGGGGGGAGTAGAACTGGCGCATTCCGGCGGCCACCTCGAAGCGGAGCCCCGCGGGGAGCACGAGGTGCACCTCGTCGGGCTGCAGGAGGTGAAGCACGCGGCGCCAGGCGAGTTCGTCGGCGCTCTCCCGCGGACCCCTCCCCGGGGTGTCGACCAGGATGGTGCTGCACCCCCGCAGTCGCCGGAGCGCTCCGGGCACCTCGGCGGGGTCGGAGAGCACCTCCAGGGGAAAGCCTGCGAGGTCGGCGTACGTCTGGATCTGCTCGACCGCCCCGATGCGGAAGGTGTCGAGCGAGATCACCCCGACCTTCGTCCCGCCGAAGCCCCGCTCGCCGAGCGCCAGCTTGGCCAGGGTCGTCGTCTTTCCCGAGCCGGTGGGGCCGATGAGGGCCACCATCCGGAAGGGGCGTCCGAAGCGGGGCGCCGCAGGGGGCGTCGGCCGCAGCTTCTGCTGGAAGGCGTCGAGGTCGCTCAGGGTCGTCGCCTGGACACGGATCTCGTCGCCCACCTGGCGGGTGCGCAGGACGACGGCTTCGTCACCGAAGTGTTCGCGGATCGCCTCGAGGGCCTGGCGACTCCGGGCGGCGCGGAAGGTCTCAATTCGCATGGTTCAGATCCCAGGTGGCGAGAGAGGTGAGGTTGGCCTGGGCCGGCAGTTCGGCCAGCGAGAGGACGGGTTGCTGGGGCATCACCGGTTCGAGCAGGCGCCGGATGCCGACGCGCAGAGAGGGGGGCGTGATGAGGGGGACGGGGTGGCCGCCCGTGCTCAGGTCGCGGGCGAGGGTGTCGAGCGACCGCAGCGCGTCGGAGAGGTCCTGCGGGCCGAGGGTCTCGCCCGTGCGGGCCCGGGGACTGAAGAAGCCCATGAGGGCCGCCTCGAGGCGGGGGCCGACCGTGATGCCGCGGAGCGTGCCCGAGGCGTCGGTATACGGTTCGGCGATCACGTGACCCATCGCGCGCCGGACGTGTTCGGTGAGGGACTCCGGGTCCTTCGCCGTGTCGGCGTGATCGGCCATCGCCTCCAGGATCGAGACGAGGTCGCGGATCGGGACCCGCTCGCGCAGCAGCCGCTGCAGGCCGCGGTGGACGAGGCTGAGCGACACCCGGGCCGGGACGACTTCCTCCACGAGCGCGGGCTGCGTCTCCTTGAGGGTGTCGAGCATCTCCTGCACGTCCTGACGGCCGAGGAGTTCGGCGGCGTGGCCCTTGAGCGACTCCATCAGGTGGGTCGCGAGAACAGCGCCGGGGTCGACCACCATCCACCCCCCCGCCTCGGCGTCGGCGCGGTGCGCGTCGGCGATCCACCGCGCCGGGAGCCCGAAGCTCGGATCGCGGGTTTCGACCCCGTCGACCGGGCGGCGGACGGTGCCGGTGTCGAGGGCCAGGAGGCGGCGCTGCATCAGCTCGCCCCGGGCGACCTCCGAGCCCCGCACCCGGATCACGTATTCCCCCGGCGCCAGATCGACGTCGTCGCGGATCCGGATCGGGGGGATCAGGAGTCCCAACTCGAGCGCGGCCTGCTTGCGCAGGAGGCGCACCCGTTCGAGGAGGTCGCCCCCCTGCCCCTGGTCGACCAGGGGGATCAACCCGTACCCGACCTCGAGTTCGACCGGGTCGAGCTGGAGAAGCTCCTGTACCGGCGAGATCGTGGGCTCCGTCTCGGCGACGGGGCTGGTGACGCCCACCTCGGCGAGGGCCGCCTCTTCGGCGGCGCGGTTCTGCACGAGATACGCCGCTCCCCCGCACGCCGTCGCGAGAAAGAGGAAGGGGACCGTGGGGAGCGCCGGGACGAGGGCCAGTCCGCCGAGGATCCCGGCCGAGGCCCACAGCGGCTGCGGAACTCCCAGCTGGCGGGAGAGCGCGGTCCCGATCCGCGTGCCTCCCGCCGAGTGGGTCACGATGATTCCGGCGGCGGTGCTCACGATGAGGGCGGGGATCTGCGACACCAGTCCGTCACCGACGGTGAGGACGGTGTACTGGTCGACCGCCTGGCCGAAGGTCATCCCCCGCTGCGCCACCCCGACGACGATCCCGCCGACGACGTTGATCCCGGTGATGAGGAGTCCCGCGATGGCGTCTCCGCGCACGAACTTGGCCGCACCGTCCATCGAGC
>CAYORZ010000181.1:0-4574 GCA_964406485.1 uncultured Gemmatimonadaceae bacterium
GGAGGCAGCTGCCGAGGCAGAGGCGGCCGCCCGGGCAGAAGCCGAAGCGGCCGCCCGGGCAGAGGCCGAGGCTGCGGCCGCCGCCGAGGCCGCAGCGGCCGACGCCACCCCGACAGACGCCGCGGCGCCCGAGAGCGATGACGCCGCAGGTGCCGAGGCGCCCGAGACCGGGACCGAGACCACCGACTAGGCCGGGCCGGCCCCGGTGGGCAGCGTACGGACGGATCCGGAGCATCTTGTCGTGGGGCATGTCACCCGCCCCCACGGCATCCGGGGAGAGGTGGTGGTGCACCCCCTGACCGACCACCCCGAGAGCGCGTTCGCTCCCGGGGTGGTCCTTTTGCTGTCGGGTGCGGAAGGCCGCCCGGACCCCGCTGCCCCCCCGCTCCGCGTCGACGCCGCGCGCCCGACGCACCGCGGGTGGCTGGTGGCGTTCGGGGGCGCCCGCGAGCGGGCCGATGCCGAGCGCCTTCAGGGCCGCGACCTGCTACGGCGACTCGTCGAGGTCGAGCCACTCGCCGACGACGAGGTCTTCTACCATCAGCTTCTCGGCATGGAGGTCGTCACTGTCGCGGGGGCGTCGCTGGGAGCGGTCACCGAGGTCTACGAGCTGCGGCCGGCCGACCTCCTCGAGGTCACGGGGCTGCGGGGCGTCCACCTGATCCCCTTCCGGCGCGAGATCGTGACCGGCGTCGATATCGATGGACGGCGGTTGACGATCGATCCGCCGGCAGGACTGCTCGAACTGGGGCTGCCATGAAGATCAACATCGTCACGATCTTCCCGGCCTTCTTCGAGGGCCCCCTCGGCCTTTCGATTCCGGCCCGGGCCCGGCGGGCCGGGGTGGTCGACTACCGCGTCGTCGACCTGCGCGACTACACCCACGACCGACACCGTACCGTCGACGACGTCCCCTACGGGGGAGGCGCCGGAATGGTGATGAAGCCCGAGCCGTTTTTCGAGGCCGTCGACGACCTGGCTCCCCGGGGGCCGATCCTGCTGCTCTCGGCGCGTGGCCGGCCCTTCCGCCACGACGACGCGGTGCGGCTCTCGCTCGAATCCGAGATCACGCTCCTCTGCGGCCACTACAAGGATGTCGACCAGCGGGTCGCCGACCACCTCGCCACCGACGAGATCTCGCTGGGCGATTTCGTGCTTTCGGGGGGAGAGATCGCTGCCCTGGCTGTCACCGACGCGGTGGTTCGCCTGCTTCCCGGAGCCCTCGGTGATCACGACGCGGCAGCCACCGATTCCTTCTACGACGGGCCCCGCCTGAGTGCCCCCTCGTACACCCGCCCGCCCGTCTACAGGGGCCACGCGGTGCCCGAGGTGCTCCGTTCCGGCGATCACGCCCGGATCGAGGCGTGGCGGGCAGAGGCGGCCGAAGCCCTGACGCGCCGCCGCCGTCCGGACCTGGACGGGTAGCTGCGATCGGCGCGGGGTGATCTGCCCACCCCCCGGGGACTTCACGGCCCGGGAGTCCTCCGTTATACTACTGGTCTTACTGGCACCCGGCCGGCATTCGACCGGCCGCTCAGGAGTGAGGATCATGGCCGACCTGCTGCAGGAACTCGAAAAGGAACAGCTGCGGACCGATCACCCGGACTTCGCTCCGGGGGACACCGTCCGGGTGCTCTACCGCGTCCGAGAGGGAGACAAGGAGCGGATCCAGGCGTTCGAAGGGGTCTGCATCGCCCGGCGTGGCGGCGGCCTCGGCGAGACCTTCATGGTCCGCAAGATCTCGAGCGGAATCGGGGTCGAGCGTATCTTCCCCCTCCATGTGCCTACCGTGAAGGGCATCGAGGTGGTGCGTCGCGGGCGCGTCCGGCGGGCAAAGCTCTACTACCTGCGTGAACTGCGCGGGAAGGCTGCCCGGATTCGCGAAAAGCGTACCTGACGCTCCGGCCCGTCGCATGTCGGGCCCCGCGTCTTCCCGGCCCCGGGACCCTCTCGCCTACGAGCGGGGGTTCTGGGGCCGGGGTGTATCGGCCATCGCGGGCGTCGACGAGGTGGGACGGGGTCCGCTCGCCGGACCGGTGGTCGCCTGCGCGGTGATCCTGCGACCCGACGTCCCGATCGAGGGGGCCGATGACTCCAAGGTGCTCGACCGCGCCCGCCGCGAGGAACTGGCGCGCATCGTCCGACGCTCGGCGTGGGCCGTGTCGCTCGGGGCCGCCTCGGTCCGCGAGATCGACCGGCTGAACATCCTCCGGGCGACCACCCTCGCCATGCGGCGTGCCATCGCGGGGCTCCCCATCGCGCCCGACCACGTGGTGGTGGATGGCCGTCCGGTGAAGGGACTCGGCTGTCGCCATGAGGCGGTCGTCGGAGGGGACGGCCTCATTCATTCGATCTCGTGCGCCTCGATCGTGGCCAAGGTGGTTCGAGACGACCTGATGCACCGGCTTGCCCGACGCTACCCCGGCTTCGGGTGGGAGACCAACGTCGGATATGGAACAGCGGCTCACCGGGCGGCGGTCGAGGAACTCGGGTTCACCCCGCACCACCGACGGTCCTTTCTGGAGAAGCAGCTCGAACTGGGGGTGTAGGCGCGCGGTCGCTCCTCCATTGCCCCGCGCCCGTTCGGTCGGTACCCTCCCCCCGCCGGTACCCCCTCCAACGCCTGCGTCTCCATGAACCGCATCTTCGCCTCTCCCCTCCGCATCGTGGTGGTGGCGCTCTCTGCCATCGTCCTCACCACGCTTGTCCTCCCCGCTCGTCCTCTCGCCGACCTCGTCGGATTCACCCCGGATGGGGCCGAGACGCAAGCGGTGTGCGAGGCCGATTTCCTCCCCCGTCCCACGGGCGATGCGTTCCGGGAGCACCTCCGGATCCTCACCGCCAACCCGCACCCCACCGGGTCGGCAGCCCAGGTGGAGGTCGGCCACTACATCGGCCGGGTCATGCGCGCCGCCGGCTTCACGGTCCGGGAGCATCCCTACGACGTCTACCTTCCCCAGCTCACCGACGATGTGGAGGTACACATCGTGACGCCGGATCCGATGCAGCTCGACAACCGCGAGCTTCCCCTCGAGGAGGACCGTTTCTCGGGACATCCGGACCTCCTCAACGGGTGGAACGCCTTCAGCGGCAGCGGCGACGTGTCGGGAGAGGTGGTCTACGTCAATTACGGACGCCGCGAGGACTATCGTGCCCTCGACTCCCTGGGGATCGACCTCGCCGGCCGCATCGTGGTGGCTCGCTACGGCGGCAACTTTCGCGGCTACAAGGTGCTCTTCGCCGAGGAACGGGGCGCTGCGGGGGTGATCATGTTCAACGATGCCCCCGCCGAAGAGGTCGACCCCTATCCGGAGGGGCCCATGCTGAACGGTTCGATCATCCAGCGGGGCTCGGTCCTCACGCTTCCGTGGACGGGCGATCCCCTCACCCCCTTCGAGCCTGCTCTCCCCCTCGACGGCGATGTGCAGGTCGAGCGGCTCGATCCCGACGAGGTAGGGCTGCACACGATTCCGGTCCTGCCGCTGGGCTATCACGCGGCGTCCGAGATCCTCTCGCGCATGACGGGAGCGGTGGCGCCCGACGACTGGCAGGGGGGGCTCGACCTGCCGTACCGCCTCACCGGGGGGCCGGATCTCACTGTCCGGGTGCGCGTCAACCAGCCGAAGGCGCTCACCAGGGCGATCAACGTGATCGGCACCCTCGAGGGGACGGAGTTTCCCGATGAATGGTTCATCCTCGGGTCCCACTACGACGCGTGGGGCTTCGGTGCCGTGGACCCCAACGGGGGGACTGCCATGCTCCTCACTCTCGCCGAGGCGTTGGGCGAGATGGTCGCAGCGGGGTGCGCCCCGCGGCGCTCCATCATGATCGCCCACTGGGACGCGGAGGAGTACGGCATCATCGGGTCTACCGAGTGGGTAGAGGAATACCGGGACGCCCTCACCCGTGGTGGTATCGCCTACATCAACGCCGACGCGGCGGTGAGCGGTCCCAACTTCGGCGCCTCGGCCTCACCGTCTCTCAAGCAGCCGATCCTGGATGCGATCCGTGCGGTGGAGTACCCGGGCGAGGGGCGCAGCATCCACGACTGGTGGGTGGAGCGGTCCGACGGTGCCGAGCCCGTCCTGGGCAACCTGGGGGGCGGGTCGGACCACGTGGCGTTCTACACCCATGTCGGGGTTCCCTCGGCTGGCCTCAGCTCTTCGGGCCGCAGCGGCGTCTACCACTCCAACTACGACAACTTTGCCTGGTTCGAGCGTTTCGGAGATCCGGAATGGGTCTACGGGCCGATGCTCGCGCGCGCCAATGGTGTGCTCGCCCTCCGTTTTGCCAACGCCGACATCCTCCCCTACGACGTGACGCGCTACGCCACCGACGTGCGCACCCACGTGAACACGCTCCTCGAGGTGGCCGAGGCGCGCCGGGTCGAGGTTGATCTAGGCGCCCTCGTCGCGGCGAGTCGGGATCTCGACGACGCGGCGGCCGCCCTGGAAGCCGCGCGGGCGACTCGGTTGAGCGCGGGAGCGGTTCCCGCCCCCCTGGCCGCGCAGGTGAATGCGGCGCTCATCGGGCTCGAGAAGGCCTGGCTCGACGATCGGGGACTCCAGGATCGT
>CAYORZ010000182.1:0-4567 GCA_964406485.1 uncultured Gemmatimonadaceae bacterium
AAGACCGTGAGCTGCTTCCAGATGTCGTAGACGAAGGCCTTCAGCACCTGGTCGGCGATGATCACCAGCGAGGCGATGATCACCAGCTCCACGATGATGCGGATGCTGGGGGGGATTCCGCCGCGGATCGCACTGACCGCCACATTGGAGCCGACCAGCACGAAGACGACCGCGAGACTCATCACCAGCGAGACGCTCAGCTGCGTCGTGACCGCGAGCGCGGAACAGATGCCGAGCACCTGGACCGCGATCGGGTTGTCGTTCAGCAGCGGCTCGAAAAGGACTTCCCGCTCTCTCTTGTTCACGAGATCCCCCTTTCGGCACGGTAGCGCTCGAGGTATGGCCCGAATCCGTTCTCGCCGAGCCAGAAGTGGAGAAGGTTGGTCACGCCTCGCGACGTGAGGGTCGCACCGGCCAGGCCGTCGACCCGGTAGGGATCGGTTTCCACGGGCCCCGCCGCCCCCTTGAGGACCTCGATCTCGACGTCCCAGTTCTCATCGAACGCCTTGCGACCGGGCCAGCGGGCGAGCCACCGCGGGTTGTCGACCTCGCCCCCGAGTCCGGCAGTCTCGCCGTGCTCGTAGAAGGTGATCCCCTCGATCGTTTCCAGGTCACCGCTGAGGGCGATGAATCCGTACATCGTCGACCAGAGGCCGTAGCCGTGCACGGGCAGCACCAGTCGGTCCACCTCGCCATCGACGATCTTCTGGTAGATCAGCGCGTGGTCGGGGACCCGGGTCACCTTGGCCGGGTTGGTGGGCGCCACCTCGCTCTGCGAGGGGTCCTGGGTGGCCGCACGCTGGTCGAAGGTGAGGACGTCGATGTCGTCGGCCGGCTCCCCCGTCTCGAGGTTGATCACCAGCGCCGTGAGGTTCTCTTCGAACCGCTCGTTGACGACGTCGCGCGGCAGCTTCTCGCCGGGCTCGGCCAGGTCGGATACGAGCAGCACCTTCGAACGCAGGTCGAGGACCCGATTTTCTTCCTGCCGGTCTCGCAGCATGACCGCTGCGCTGGCGACGAAGATCGAGCAGACCACACAGACGAGGGCGGCGAAGCCGACCGTCTTCATTACATCACTCTGCATAGCGCACCATCCTCCGCTTCACATTTCGCCGGATGACGAAGTGATCGATGAGGGGAGCGAACATGTTCATGAACAGGATGGCCAGCATCATGCCCTCCGGGTAGGCAGGGTTGACCACGCGCACGAGGACGACCATCACGCCGATCCCCGCCCCGTACCACCACCGACCTGCGTTGGTGTAGGCGCTCGACACCGGGTCGGTCGCCATGAACACCATTCCGAACATCCACCCCCCGACCACGATGTGCCAATGGAAGGGCATCGCGAACATCGGGTTGGTGTCGGAGCCGACGGCGTTGAAGAGGAGGACGGTGGCCAGGGTACCGAGGGTCACGCCCGCCATGGTCCGCCAGGAGCCGATCCGGGTGTAGATGAGGAGCGCCGCCCCCACCAGACAGAGCAGGGCGGAGGTCTCTCCGAGCGACCCCGGTTCGAGCCCGATGAAGGAATTCCACCAGGCATCCATGTCGGAGAAGTCGACGGGCCCCAGCGCCGCCTGGGCGAGGATCGTCGCGCCCGAGAAGTTGTCGACGCCGGTGATGTTGGCCGCGATCCAGGGGTCGTCTCCGGAGATCGCCGCCGGGTAGGCGAAGAAGAGGAAGGCGCGGGTGGTGAGGGCGGGGTTGAGGAAGTTCATTCCCGTCCCCCCGAAGACCTCCTTCGCGAAGACCACCCCGAACATCGTCCCGAGGGCGACCATCCAGAGCGGCATCGCAGGCGGGAGGATGAGGGGGATCAGCGCTCCGGTGACCAGGAACCCCTCGTTGACCTCGTGCTTGCGGGTGATCGCGAAGATCACCTCGACGAGTCCCCCGGAGAGGTTGACCACGACCACGATGGGAATGAAGAACAACGCCCCGTAGATGAAACAGGCCAGAACGTTGCCCGGATCGAAGGCGAGGCCGAGAAGGTCGGCGTACACCCACGTCTGCCACGTGTCGAGGGGAAGTGCTCCCTGCTGGATGGCGAGGGCCGCCTGGTAGCCGGCGTTGTACATCGCCCAGATCACCACGGGCTGCAGGGCCACGACCACGGTGAACATCATCCGCTTGAGGTCGAGGCCGTCGCGCACGTGCGACCCGCTCCGGGTCACGTGACCGGGAGTGAAGGCCATGGTATCGAACATCTCGTAGAGGGGGTAGAACGCCTCGAGGCGTCCCCCCTTCGCGAAGAGATGCTCCACCCGGTCGAACTGCTTCCGAATGAGCTTCATCAGCCTTCCCTCTCGATGATCTCCAGATTCTTCCGGAGCAAGGGGCCGAATTCGTGTTTCCCGGCGTCGACGAAGGTGCAGAGCGCCAGGTCCTCTTCCGTCAGTTCGAGGCACCCGAGTTGCTCCGCCGTCTCCACATCGCCGACCGCGATGGCGCGGAGAAGGTAGGTCACCACGATGTCGAAGGGCGTGACCTTCTCGTAGTTGCCGATCGGGATGATGGCGCGCTCCGAGCCGTTGGTGGTCGTGCCCAGGTCGAGCTCCTGCGGGCGGGTCAGCTTGGAGATGTAGATCGGGAGGGTCGAGAACTTCCGGAAGCCGGGAGACAGCCACCCGATGAACTCCCGCTCCCGCTCCTCGCGCAAGACGCTGATCTGGTTGTCGTAGCGCCCGAGAAAGCCGTAGGTCTCGCCCATGGCGGCCTTTCCGGAAAAGACGGAACCCGAGATGTAGCGCACATCGCCCAGCTGCGGCTCCTCGGGGGCGAGGATGTCGTGCGTCGAGGCTCCGGCACGCGTCCGCACCAGGTGCGGGTCCTTCAGGGGCGGTCCCCCGAGGGCGACGACCCGGTTCAGATCGAGGCGGCCGGTGGTGAAGAGGCGGGCGATGCAGGTCACGTCCTGGTAGCCGATCGTCCACACCGTCCGCGTCCGGCTGACGGGGGCGAGGCGGTGGATGTGGAGCCCGGTCGTGCCGGCGGGGTGCGGTCCCCTGAACTCCTCGACCCGGGCCACCCCCCCGCCGAGGCGCCCGATCGATGACCCGGCCGCGACGCAGAGAAAGACGGGTCCGGAGGTCAGCCTGGAGAGAAGCCGCAGCCCCAGCTCGAAGTCGTGTTCCTGCCCCTGCAGCACCACCTGCGGGTCGGCGGTGAGCGGGTTGGAGTCCATCGCGTTGACGAAGATGGAGTGCGGCTCCGGGGCGTCGGGGAGCGGCACCTTGCCGAACGGCCGCGCCCGCAGCGCGGTCCACAGCCCCGATTCCTGGAGGAGCGCGCGCACCGCTTCGCCGTCGAGGGAGTCGGGATCTGCTCCCGTGTAGCTCTCGAACGGCTGGAAGTCGTCGTCGGAGGGCTGGCCCTCGGCCTCCCGCTCGTTCAGCTCGATCACGACCGAGAGAAGCGCGCGGCGGGGACCCCGATGGATCCCGACCACCGTTCCCGCTCCCGGGGCCGTGTGGCGGACCTCGCCCCGGCGACGATCCCTGAAGACCACCTGTCCGCGGCGGACGGCGTCACCTTCGACGACATCGAACCCGGGCCTGACCCCGGGGAAATCGTCGGCCATGATCGCCACTCTCCGCACAGGCGGCCCATCGGCAATGACCTGTCTCGGACTCCCTGCGATGGGGAGGTCGAGCCCTTTCTTCACCTTGTGGAGGGCCATGACTTCTCGAGAATGGTAAGAAACTCGCGGAGGGCAGCACCCCGACCGTCGAACGTGACCGAGGGGGGCGCCGGCGATCTCGCCGGAGCCCTGCCGGAGATGGATGCAAGCAAAAGCAAGCAACGTCGCTGTTCGGGGGCAAGGCCCTCCCCCCTCGCTCGGCCGCGCGACGCCGGCTCAGCGTCCGCCCATGGCCACGGAAACCCCTGTCCTGATTGCTCTTCCGGGCATCGGCATTCCGCTCACGTCGACGCCCGCGACATCGTGCAAATTGGTGCTAGCGATCCAGAGGCGGGCATCTCCGAGGCGGAAATCGACCCGCAGATCGGCGACCGTGCGCGCCGCTTCGCCCTTCCGCCGCCGGTGGGTGAGGTGGACGCCGGTGGTAACGCGGTCGCCGAGGGGAAGCTGCACGGCCAGGCGGGCGGAGCGGGTCAGCGGCCGGAGGGCGTACTTGGAGAGATACGGCCCCGCGGCCCGGGCCGAGAGGTCGAGCAACTCGACCGACGACGCGACCGCCGCGGGCCCCACCCGCAGTCCCGCCACCTCGATCTCGACCCCCCGGAAGGTGGCCGACGCGACGTTGCGGCTCTGCCAGACGACCGCCTCGCCTTCGGCTTCATCGAGCGGGCGCGCGTAATCGATGAGGTCGCGGGCCTCGCGCAGGAAGAAGGTCGTGCGGAGGTGCACGGCGCCCGCCGGTGTCCAGTCCACCCCGACCTCGCCACTCCACGCCCGCTCCACGGCGAGGTCGGGGTTGCCGCGGTTGGCGGGGTCCTCGTAGAAGCGGTCGGTCCAGGTGGGGGTGCGGAAGGCGCGCGACAGGGCCGCACGGAGCCGCAGCGACCGGCCGGCGTCCCACGCGGCCGTGAGCGAGGGGGACCA
>CAYORZ010000183.1:0-4558 GCA_964406485.1 uncultured Gemmatimonadaceae bacterium
CCGGAAGCGGCCGACCTCGAGCGAGTCGTCCGCCCGCACCCCCTCCTGCTCGGCGTGCGCCACGATCGCCTGCGCGACCGGGTGCTCGGAGCGGGACTCGACCGCGGCGGCCCACCGCAGCAACTCCTCCCGCCGCTGCATCATCGCCGCCTCGTGGTCGGCGGCAGTGCCCGCGGGGTCCGCCGGGGAGACGATCATGTCGACCACCTCGGGGTGCCCGAGCGTGAGGGTGCCGGTCTTGTCGAAGGCGATGGTGTGCACCTGGCCGAGCGCCTCGAGGTAGCGCCCGCCCTTGATCAGGACCCCCTTGCGCGCCGCGGCGGTGATTCCGCTCACGACAGCGACCGGGGTCGAGATCACCAGGGCGCAGGGGCAGGCGATGACCAGGAGCGTGAGCCCGCGCACGAACCACGGCTCGAAGGGCGCGCCCCCGATGACGACGGGGACCGCCACCACGAGCACCGCCGCCACCGTCACGATGGGGGTGTAGACGCGGGCGAATCGCTCGACGAACTGCTCCGTCTGCGTCTTGCGGCTCTCGGCCTCCTCCACCATCCGGGCGATGCGGGCCAGGGTGCTTTCGGCGGCGGGCCGCTCGACCCGCATCCGCAGCCACCCCTCCCGGTTCACGGTCCCCGAGAAGAGGGTGCTCCCGGCCACCTTCTCGACCGGCACCGGTTCTCCGGTGAGTGCCGCTTCGTCGACCGCCGAATGCCCCTCGATCACCGATCCGTCGGCCGGGATCCGGTCGCCGGGGCGCACCGCGACTTCGTCACCCACGACGAGCGCCGCCGGGGCCACCCACTCCTCGCTTCCGTGGGCGGTGATGCGGCGGGCGCGTTCCGGGGCAAGCCGCATGAGCGCCTCGACCGAGCCCCGCGCGCGGTCGACCGCGTACCGCTCGAGGAGTTCGGAGAAGGCGAACAGGAAGGCGATGGCGGCCGCCTCCATCGTCTCGCCCACCGTGATCGCTCCCAGGATCGCCACCGTCATGAGAAAGTTCATGTCGAGGGCGAGCGCCCGGGCGGCCCGGATCCCGCGCGGGAAGAAGTTCCACCCCCCCACGAGGGCGGCCCCCACGTAGAGAAGGTCGGCCAGCGAGATCGTGGTCGAGCCTGCCGTGCCCACCCCCGGGTCCAGACCGGTGAGCCGGAGGGTGAGGGCGACGGCAAAAAGCGCCATCGAGGCGTAGGCGATGCGCGCTGCGCCGCTTCGCCAGACCGACGGGCGCGCGGGGGCGTGGGGCAGGCGGTCGACCCGGGGGCGGGCCGTGTAGCCGAGCTTCGCCACCTCTTCGCGGACCCGTTCGCCCGACACCCGCCGTGGATCGAGATCGACGGTGAGGGTGCGCGCCACCGGGCTCCCGTCCACCTCGAGCACGCCGTCGAGCGACGCGACGCGTCCCCGGATCTTCGCGACGCAACTGGCGCAGTCCATGTCGGGCACCTCGAAGACGGCCCGCTGGGGACCGTCGGCCTCGACCGATCCCCGCTCGACCACGGCCGCGGCCCCTCGGGACCGCTCCCGGCCCGTCTTCCACCTATTCACGAACGTGCTCCAGTCCCAGCGCGAAGAGGGCGGCGATGTGGGCATCGTCGAGGCGGTAGTAGGCCATGCGCCCCTCGCGCCGGTACCGCACGATGCGCAGCTGCCGCATCTGACGAAGGTGATGACTCACCGCCGACTCGCTCACCTCGACCACGGCGGCGAGGTCGCAGACGCACAGCTCCCTGAGCGAGAGGGCCTCGACGATGCGCAGCCGCGTCGGGCTCGCGAGAAGCCGGAAGATGTCGGCCAGGGGCGCCAACTCCTCGCCTGATCGGCCCGCACGGCGGCGACGGCCTCGTCGTCGACGAGGCGCACCTCGCACACCGCCCCTTCCGGGGATTCGGCGAGGGAGGAGTCGGCCGAGAGGAGGGAGTCGGCGACGGGGTCGTGATGCATCGGCAGGGGCTCCGGTCCACAGGAAAAGGCGTCAACATATGAGCAGATGCTCATATAATATAGGTGCACGACCCCCCACCCGCCATACCCGCCGCGTCCCTCCCGGTGGTGCGAACGGTCGCAGGGGGTGAACATCCGGGGAGGGGGCTGATATCTTCCCCCCGCCGCTTCCCTTCCCCCTCTCCCGAGTTCCCCCACGAGATGGATGTCCTGATCGTCGAGTCGGCCGCCAAGGGCCGCACCCTGCAGAAGTATCTGGGCAAGGGGTGGGCCGTGGTCGCCACCGGAGGCCACATCGAGACCCTGCCCAACGACCGCAGGACCCACGGTCGGGAGGCGAGCAAGGCCTTCTGGTCGAATCGCCCGGGGGAGCTGCCTTCCCCTCCCTGGGTCTGGACGGATCGTGGTGAAGAGGCGGTGGCGACGATCCTCGAGAAGGGGGGCGACAACCCCACCTTCTGGATCGCGACCGACCCCGACCGGGAGGGGGAATTCATCGCCTGGAGCCTGGAGCGGCACCTCGCCGAGCACGGGCCGATTCACCGGGTGACGTTTCAGGAGGTGACCGACGAGGCGGTCCGCGCCGCCCTCGCCGCCCCCCGCGAGGTCGACCGCCCCACGGTCGAGAGCGCTCTGGTCCGCAAGTTCCTGGATCGGCTCGTCGGCTTTCGCACGTCGAAGATGGCAAACGGCATCGTCCCCGGCCGGGGCAACTCGATGGGGCGGGTCCAGACCCCGACCCTGGGCTTCGTCGTCGAACGCGAGCTGGAGCGCGAGGCGCACGTCCCGATTCCCTACTTCGAGGTCCGCTCGCGTGCCGAGGGGGTCGATTGGTCGGTTCGCTTCCACGAGGTGGACGATCCGGAGGCATGGCGCGACGCCGGTGACAAGGTCCACCCGACGCGTACCTTCGATCGCGCGCTCGCCGAGGCGGCGCACGGAGCGCTCGAGGACTCCCGGCAGGTGACCCTCACCGAGGTGAAGGAGTCGACACAGCGGCGGCGTCCCCAACCCCCGCTCTCGACCGATGCCCTCCTCCAGGTCGCGGGGAGCCGCTTCTCCTGGTCACCCGGAAAGACGTCGCGGCTGGCCTCGCTCCTCTACGAGGACGGACACCTGACGTACATCCGCACCGACTCCACCCGGCTTGCCGATTCGGCGCTGGCGCAGATCCGGTCGACGGTCGAGAAGCAGTGGGGCAAGGACCACCTGGGGAGCGGTGCGCCCCGGACGGCCCCGACCGGTCCCGTTCAGGACGCGCACGAGGCGATCCGCCCCACCCGGATCGAGCTCGTCGACGCCCCGGTCGACGACGCCGACGCGCGCCGCCTCTACCGCCTGATCCGCGCCCACACCCTGGCGAGCCAGATGGCGCCGTCGGTCACGGCGATGCGGAGCTTGCGGGCGTCGGTGGTGGGCTTCGACCGACCCCTCTCCGGTTCGGTCTCCTGGCGCACCTTCGCCGGGTGGGAGGCGGCCTACGAGGAGTTCCTTGCCCCCCGCCCGACGCGGGCGCCCGACCTCCGGATGGAGGTGGGGGCGGTGTGGCCCCTGGATCCGGCCGACGAGGAGTCCCCGAATCCCCTCTTCATCGAGGACGAGACCCGCCCCCCCGGCCGCTACCGCGCCCACACCCTCATCCGCGCGATGAAGGATGCGGGGATCGGGCGGCCGTCGACGTACGCGCGGACGGTCGAGAAGCTCGCCGATCGCGGCTACCTCGAGGAAGTCGACGGCGGGCTCGCCCCGACCGAGGCCGGGCGGATGATCTGGCAGCGCGCCGCTCCCCTCTACGCGAGCGAGCGCGACACGGACGGTGACGGCGAGGGCATCGAGCTCTTCAGCCCGGAGTTCACGGCGCGCATGGAGGAGCGACTCGACGAGCTCGCTTCGGGGACGCTCGACGCCCCCGCGACGTGGGAGCGGTGGCGTGACCTCATTCGCGAACTCCACGAAGAGGCGCGGGAACGGAAGAAGTCGGGGGCGAGCACGCCGCAGCAGCGAGAGATGCTCACCCGCATGCTTGCCAACACCCCCGAGCCCCACCCGGTCGCCCTCGACGCCCTCGACGCGCTGAGCTGGACGGAGGCGGCCGAACTCACCCGCACCCTCCGGGAGGCGGGGATCGCCCCGGCGCCCACCGGGCCGCAGCTCCGCTACATCGAGAAGCTGCTCGACGACCTCGACCTCGATCCGGCCGAGGCCGAAGCCGTCCTGGGCCCCGGGGGGGTCGAGGGGCTCCGCACGACCACCGCCGCGAGCGAGGTGATCGACGAGCTGCAGCGCATCCATGACGAGCGGCGTCCGCCGAGCGCCCGCCAGCGCAACTTCATCGAGCGCCTCATCGAGGACTCCGACCTGACCGAGACCGAAGCGCTCGCGCTCGTCGGTGCCGCATCGCTGGACGACCTCACCGGCGGGCGGGAGGGGTCGGCTTCGGCCCTGATCGACCTCCTGACCGAGCGCTCCTCCCCCGCTTCCCGCGAGGCCGTCCCGCCCGCCGAGGGGCAGGAGGCGACCGACGACGCGGCGCCCGCGGCGAAGCGGGAGAGGGCGCGCTGAGGGGGGCTCAGGACCCCCCGCTTCCCCCGGTGCGGAGGACCGACGCGCCGAG
>CAYORZ010000184.1:0-4551 GCA_964406485.1 uncultured Gemmatimonadaceae bacterium
CCCTTGTCGGGCGTTCCACGTGAAACACCGGTGGAACCAGAGGGCGCGGCGGGAATACGTGCCCTTGCCGGCGAAAACGGAGGGTTGCCCACCGGCGAAAGGCGCGAAGGGCATCCAGCGGCGCGCAGATTGCCCTCGCGGCAGCCCTCACGGTAGGCGAAGCGCCTTCGACGCCACCTCGGGAGGCGCCCCAGGCCCGTCCCGGGGGCGCCAGCATGGGCCGATGCGGCACGCGGAGGAGCGCGGTCGGCGCATTAACACCCCGGGGAAGCCCGATTTCGGTCGGGCTACGGTGGAGGTTGCTGGTGTATCCGGGGTCCCGAGCACTCGCACCCCCTCCGCCCTGCTTTACGGGAGGACGAAGGGGGTCCATATTGGGCCCTGCGGGTCCACGACCCTCTCCTTATCCCTCCAGGCGGTCCGGTCCATGTCTCGCGTCATTGCCATAGCAAACCAGAAGGGGGGAGTCGGCAAGACGACGACCGCCATCAATCTGGGCGCCGCCCTCGCCGTCGCCGAGAGGCGGACGCTGATCATCGACATCGATCCGCAGGGAAACGCGACCTCGGGACTCGGCCTCGAGGGCCGCGCCTCGCGACCGACGGTCTACGACGTCCTCGTGGACAACCGTCCGGTCGAGGAGTCGGTGGCGCGGGAAGTGCACTTCGAGCACCTGGACCTCCTTCCCTCGACCCGCGATCTGGTCGGAGCCGAGATCGAGCTGGTGGGGGAGGGGGAGCGCGAGTCGATCCTGAGGCGGGCCCTCGAGCCGATCCGCGACAGCTACGACTTCATCCTCGTGGACTGCCCTCCCTCCCTCGGGTTGCTCACCCTGAACACCCTTACCGCCGCGGACTCGGTTCTCATTCCCATTCAGTGCGAATTCTATGCACTGGAAGGACTTAGCCAGCTTCTCAACACCGTGCGCCTCGTCCAGCGGGGACTCAACCCGAGTCTCGAGATCGAGGGGGTGCTCCTCACGATGTACGACAAGCGGCTGAACCTGTCCCGCCAGGTGGCCGAAGAGGCAGTGCAGTACTTCGGGCAGAAGGTTTATCGCACCCAGATCCCCCGCAACGTCCGGCTGGCGGAAGCCCCGAGCTTCGGGTCTCCGATCGTCGTGTACGATGCGGCCTCTGCCGGCGCCCGCAGCTATCTGGCTCTGGCGCGCGAACTCATTGAGGCCCAACGGGTTAGAGAAGCAGAGGGGGTCCGATGAGAAAGGATCGCCTGGGCCGCGGTCTCGGTGCTCTCCTCGGCGACTACCTGGATGCCGGGGCGGCCGAAGCAGACGTGCGCCGGATTCCGGTGGGGTCGATCGTCGCCAATCCGTTGCAGCCCCGACAGGAGTTCTCCGAGGCGGAACTCGCCGAACTCGTGGCTTCGATCCGGGAGAACGGTCTGCTGCAGCCCCTCCTCGTCCGTCCCGATCCGGAGCGGGCCGAGCGGTATCAGCTTGTGGCGGGGGAGCGGCGCTTTCGTTCCATCCAGCGGCTCGGGTGGACCGACGTCCCCGTGGTCGTTCGGGAGGTGAGCGACGAGGCGCTCCTCGTTCTCGCGCTCGTCGAGAACATCCAGCGTGAACAGCTGGGACCGCTGGAGGAGGCGGAAGGATACCAGGCGCTGGTCGACCGCTTCGGCATGACGCAGGAAGAGGTGGCGCACGCCGTCGGGAAGGAGCGGAGCACCGTGGCAAACATGCTCCGGCTGCTTCGGCTTCCGCCGTCAATCCGCAAACTCGTCCAGGACGGCCGGCTGTCGATGGGGCACGCGCGGGCCCTCCTTGGCGTGGCCGATCCGACCCGGGCGGCAGACCTCGCGCGCGATGCGGTGGCGGGAGGGTGGTCGGTGCGCGAGGTGGAGCGTCGCGCAAGGCTGGCCCGGGGTGAGGGGTCGAGCGCGCCGCGGGACCGGAGCGGAGGGCAGGTCGACCCCATGGTCCGAGCCCTTCAGGAGGTGCTGCAGGAGCGGCTCGCCACCCGCGTGCGGATCCGGGGCGGGACCACGGGGAAGGGCATCATCGAGGTCCCGTTTCACGATGCCCGGGACTTCGAACGCCTCTTCGCCCTGATCACGGGGACCGAAGCCTCCGAACTCCTGGGCTGACCGATGGCGGACGGCGATACCACACTGATCTACATGCCCGGCGACGGCAGCGAGTCGCGAACCTGGGTCATTCCCGCCCGTCGCGTCCGATGGCTGCGGCGCGGGGCGTGGTTGGGCGCTGCGATCGCCGTCGTACTCCTGGTCGGTGGGGTCTACCTCGCGGTGCGCGCCGCGAGGGTAGGCGGACGGGAGGCTCGTGTCGCGGAACTCGAAGCCGAGGCAGCGCAGGTCGAGGACCTCCGCGCGACCCTCGAGGAAGTGGAAACGAGCTACCTGAGGATCCGGAACCTCTTCGGCTCGGGCGCCGAAGGGATCGCGTCCGAAGTCTGGCTGCCGCCGCCGGCAGGGGGCAACCGCACGGGTGCGAGCGACCTCGCCGACCCGGAACCCACCGCCTGGCCGCTCACCCAGCCGGGGTTCGTCACCCGCACCCTCCTCGACGACGACGAGGGGGCGGCGTCGGAGCACCACCCCGGCCTCGACATCGCCGTGCCGGCCGACTCCTACATCCGGGCCGCCGGGGCGGGGGTCGTCGCGGAGGTGGGCGAGGACCCGATCTACGGCCGTTTCCTCGTCATCGATCACGGCAACGGCTACAGTACCCGTTATGCGCACGCGAACCTCGTTCTCGTGTCGCAGGGGAGCGAGGTCCTCCGCCGCGAGGTTATCGCGCTCTCCGGAAACACCGGCCGGTCTTCTGCGCCCCACCTCCACTTCGAGGTGCACCGCGACGGCGAGCCGGTCGACCCTCTGGCCCTCCTCGATCCACCCCCTGCCTGAGAGATCCCCTTGAGAAAGCGCAATCGCGGTCGTGCGTCACCCCCCCCGCAGGACGCCGTCATCTCGATCATCGGACCGGGGATGGTCGTGACGGGGGACTGCGAGACCGAAGGGACCCTCCGCATCGAGGGCCGGGTCGAGGGAGATGTGCGGGCCGGGAAGGCCGTGGTGGTAGGGAAGGACGGCGAGGTGAACGGGCAGATCGTCACCCAGGACGCGGTGCTCGCCGGCCGGGTGGAAGGTGCCGTCCACGCAGCCTCGCGGCTCGAGGTCCAGGCCACTGCACGCATCGACGGCGAGGTGCGGGCGCGCCGGATGCAGCTGGAGGAGGGCGCCGAGCTGAATGGCCCCCTCGTGATGGGCGAGCAGGCGGTGGGCGATGCGGACTCCGCGGCGTCCACCCGGGGCCCTCAGAAAGTGGATGACGCCACCGCCACGCAGAAGAAGGCGGGGTGACCCCGACCGATCCCGATGAGCTTTCCACACCTTCTGCACACGGACCTCCTTCGCATTCTTCTGCGACGTTCCGGAAGTTTATCCACACTCCACAGTCGGACCACTTCCGACACCCGACCACAATCCACGGTCCCATGTTGAAAACCCCGCCGGGTAACGAACTGGAAGCAGTACTCGCATTCGTGTCTGACCTCCTGGACATCGAGAACCACCCGGACTACCCGACGGCGCTCAACGGCCTCCAGGTGGCCGCCCCCGCAGGAAGACCGGTGCGCCGGATTGCCGCCGCGGTCGACGCGAGCGAGGCCATCATCACGCGTGCGGTCGAGGCCGAGGCCGACCTCCTCCTCGTCCACCACGGGCTCTTCTGGGGGGGCCTGCAGCCCCTCACCGGCCGCAGATTCCGGAAGGTGGAGCGGCTGATCCGCGCCGGCGTCGCCCTCCTCTCGGTGCATCTCCCCCTCGACGCGCATCCGGAGGTGGGCAACGGCGCACTCCTCTCCCGTGCCATCGGGCTGGAGCCGACCGAGCCTTTCGGTGCGTTCCAGGGGGTGTCGATCGGGTGGGCGGCGCACCTCTCCTCCCCCTGGACCCCGGACGAGCTGGAGGACCGGGTGTCGGCGGCCGTCGGGGGACGGGTGCAACGGATGGGGCATGGTCCGGCCGAGGTCCGCTCGGTCGCGGTGGTGACCGGGAGTGGGGCCTCCTTCCTCGAAGAGGCTGCTGCCCGCGGGATCGACGCGCTGGTCACCGGCGAAGCCGCGCACCACAACTACGCCGACGCCTGCGAGCTCGGGGTCCACCTCCTGCTCGGCGGGCATTATGCGACCGAGACCTTCGGGGTACGGGCTCTGGCCGACCGCATCGCGGAGCGCTTCCAGATCGACTCCCTCTTCCTCGATGATCCCTCGGGGCTATGATCCGAACCGCGAGCCTCGCCGCCACGCTCCTTTCCTCCGGCCCCCTCCTTCCGGACGCCCCTCGCGCTCCCTTCGCCTCATGACGACCACCCCCTGCGCCCGCTGCGGCACTCCCTCGGCGGGCAACTTCTGCGCGCAATGCGGGGCCGCGCTCACGCCCCGATCCTGCACCGGCTGCGGCTCGCCCATTCCTCCCGGGTCGCGCTTCTGCACACAGTGCGGCGCCTCGGTCGCGGCCCACGCCGAGTCGACCCCCGCGGCCCCCGGCCCCTCTGCAGGAGCGCCGGCC
>CAYORZ010000185.1:0-404 GCA_964406485.1 uncultured Gemmatimonadaceae bacterium
CTCGAGGTTGCGGCGAGTCTCGTCGACCGAATCGCCGCCGAACTTCTCGAGGAGCGCGTCGGCGACGACGAGGGCCACCATCGCCTCGCCGACGACGCCGGCGGCGGGGACGGCGCTCACGTCGCTCCGCTCCG
This sequence comes from uncultured Gemmatimonadaceae bacterium, assembly GCA_964406485.1. Lineage (GTDB taxonomy): Bacteria > Gemmatimonadota > Gemmatimonadetes > Longimicrobiales > Gaopeijiaceae > Gaopeijia. The sequence goes on from CAYORZ010000185.1 coordinate 135, forward strand.
TGGCGGCGTCGGCAACCGAGCCGTCGCGCAGATCGACCGAGGGGAGGCGGTTGCGGAGGGTGGAGATCGGCTTCATGTGCCCTCGCACCACGAGGGGTTCGCCGGTGGTCATCCCCCCCTCGAGCCCGCCGGCGCGGTTCGAGGCACGGCCGATCCCTCCCACCTCGCGGCGGTCGGGGGCCGGGACGATGGGGTCGTGGACCCGGGTGCCGGGGCGGTGGGCGCCCCCGATGCCGTCGCCGATCTCGACCGCCTTGATCGCCTGGATGC
>CAYORZ010000185.1:414-4528 GCA_964406485.1 uncultured Gemmatimonadaceae bacterium
GACGGCCTGGGCGAGCCGCCCGTCCAGACGGGCGTCCCAGGCGGTGTGGCTGCCGAGGCCCACCGGCACCCCGGTCGCCACCACCTCGAAGACCCCGCCCAGGGTGTCTCCGGCCGCCTTCGCCTCGTCGATCGCCTCCATCATCCGCTTCGTCGCTTCGGGATCGAGGCAGCGGAGGGGGGTTTCGTCGACGGCGGCGTTGAGGTCGGCCGGGAGGTCGTCGGGGAGTGTCGCCTCGATCCCGCCGACCGAGCGCACGTGGCTCCCGATGCGGATCCCGAACTCGGCGAGGAAGCGGCGGGCCACGGCGCCACACGCCACCCGCGCCGCCGTCTCGCGGGCGCTGGCGCGCTCAAGGATGTCACGGGTGTCGCGGCGATCGTACTTGAAGACCCCGACGAGGTCGGCGTGTCCGGGGCGCGGGAGGTACATCGCCCGGAGCGCCTTCGGGTTGACGTCGGCGGGGGGCGGCTCGACCGCCATCGCCGTCGTCCAGTTCTCCCAGTCGCGATTCCAGATGGCCATCGCGAGGGGCGAACCCAGCGGCTCGCCCAGGCGGAGGCCGGAGATCACCTCCACACGGTCGGATTCGATCATCATGCGACGCCCGCGACCATGCCCCCCCTGCCGACGCTGCAGGTCGGGGTCGACGTCGCGTTCGGTCACGAGTTGGAGGCCGGCCGGGATTCCCTCGAGGAGGGCGATGAGTCCGCGGCCGTGAGATTCGCCGGCGGTGCGAAAGGAGAGGCGCTTCATGTCCTGCGGGGGAAGACGGGGGGGACCGCCGGAAGAGGCGGAGGGTCTGTGGGGACGATACGACGAGCGCGGCGACCCACCAAGGGGCCGCCGCGCGTCGTTCACCTGCCGGGTCGCCCCGGGGAGGGCGCGATCCGGCGCCGGTCAGCGGCGCTCCGGATGGTCGCGGAGGAGGTCGGCCTTGCGAACGTCGACCACGACCACGCCCCCCGAAGACGTCGTTCCGAAGAGCTTGAGGACCACGCAACGGTCTTCGCTGATGCCGTCGTCGGGAATCGGCAGGTTGAAGTCACCGCCCTGATAGAGCTGGACCGCTTCGCCGATGGGACGCCCGACCTGATCGGTGACGGTCGTGGTGGCGCAGCGGAAGCCCGCATTGTCTTCGGGGAAAGGAAGGATCGCCTTGAGCGGTCCGACGATCACGTCGCGGATCGCGATCCGGCCGATGCGCAGGAACTTGAAGGTGTCGATCACGTCGATCGTGCGGTCCCCGGTCCCGACGAACGCCAGGTGGGTGTCGGGGCGGTACTCTCCCCCCGCATTGTCGAGGGTGCGGACGTTGGCGTGCAGCGGATGCAGCGCCGCCCCCGCCCCCGTCTCGGCCAGGGGGATCGCGGTCTGTCCCTGCAACCGCAGGTCGGGGCTGATGAAGTAGGCAGCCTCGCGTCCCCGGACCACGGTGAGGGTCCCGTCGTGGTTCACACCGAGCCCCTTCACCTGTTCGGAGGGGTTGGTCAGGAGGTCGGCCACCTGGATGTAGCCGGAGAGTCCCGTCGTTCCCCCGGGGCGGGCCTCGTACATGAGGACCCGGGCCACCGGAGCCCGAGCGCCCTCGCCGACGGCAATCCAGCCCCCGTCACCCGAGCCCGCCACGTACGTCGTGTCCTGGAAGCCGAGGCTCGGCACGTTCCAGCGCGCGCCTTCGACCATGTAGGCGTCCGACCCCTTCTGCACGAGTTCGAGCCAGGCGTCGGTGGGCAGTTCCCCTGCCCCGGTCCGGGCGTGCCCGGTGATCACCTGGTCCGGGAAGCCCGGCACGTGATCGTAGAGGGTGAGCGCCGCGGAGTAGACGGTCTCGCCCCCCACCTGCGTCTCGACCACCGAGGCCCCGATCGAGTCGATGTGGGCCACCGCCCAGAAGTTGTCGTTGGGGTTGGTGAGCCCGTGCTCGACGAAGAGCTTGACCTCGGAACGGTCGCTCCCGTCTTCGAAGAAGGCCTTGCGGGCCGTCCCGATGTCTCCGACCAGGGTGGTGCGCGTCGAGTAGACCACGTTGCCGAAGGAATCGACGGCCGCGTACTGCGGACGGTCGGAGAAGGAGGGGGTCGTCCCGGACGGGAGCGGCCAGATCGTGTAGGTCGTCGCCGTCTCGCCCTGCGTCAGCTCGATGTCGAAGAGGACGACGTCGGGGGTGAGGAAGCGGTTGCTCTCCACCTCGCGCTCCCGGTCCAGGTCGATCACCGAGAGGTTGGTGCCCCCGGAGTTGGCAACCCAGAGGGAGTCCCCGTCACGGGTGAAGGCCAGTCCCCACGGCTCCGAACCCACCCCGATGGGGGGACCGAAGCTCTCGGTATCGAGCCGGAAGAGCTCGACCCGATTCCGGGTGAGGTTGGTGAGGAAGAGGTTGCGGCGCGCGGTGTCGACCGCGGCGTCCATGATCAGGCCGCCGCCCGGAAGCGCCACGGTGCGCCCGGCCACGTGCGGCCGGCTGAGTCGGGCACCGCTGCGGCCATCGGCCCGGACGGCCCCACCCACCCGGTCGCAGGGAAGCTGCCCCTCGTCGCTCGAGACCGCGGCGGCGCAGTTGCCCGCCTGGTCGATCAGGTATCCGGTCACCTCGTAGACGAGGGTGTCGGGGAGCGCGAGCGAGTCCACGTTGAAGACGGGGACTGCGAACTCCGTCGCGACCGTCCCCGTGCGGGGCGGAGCGAAGGAACGGCTGCCGGTGCGGACGAGGGTGTCGCCGCGGGTCGGTGAGATCGCGAGAACCGTGTAGCCCGCCTCCACGATCCCGCTTCCCTGGGCGTCGTCGTGCCCGAGCACTTGCACGGTGAGCGAGTCGGTCAGCTCCAGCTTGGGGAGCGCGCTCACTTCGAGCCGGAGAACCGGCGGGACCGCGTCTCCGGCCCCGCCCGTCACGACGGCGGCCTGGACCGGCCCGTCGCCTCCGGTGATGTCACCCGCGTTGCGGGCGCGGACCGAGACCGCGAGCGGCCCACTGAGCCCGGCCGGGATCGCGACGGTCGTATCGACGCGAACCGAGTCGATGGCCGCCGCAAAGGTGCGGACCAGGGTGGTGTCGAGGGCGCCCTCCAGCTGGAACGTCACCTCGAGCAGCCCCTGCGGGTCCTTGGCGATGGCCGACAGGTTCAGCCCGAGTCCGGCCTGGATCGGCTGCCCCTGCACGAGGTTCAGCAGCTGCACGTCGGGGCCGCCGAGGAGGAGGCTCACGGTGTCGGCCCGGGTCGCACCGTCGGCGTCGGTGGCCAGGACCGCGATCAGCGCCCGCTCGGGGTCGTCGGCCTCGGTCGCCGTCAGGTAGCGGGTCAGGATCGTGTCGCGCACGCTCCCGAGAACGACCTCCTTCGGGGTGAAGCGCTCGACGTGTTCCTGGGTGCCGAACGACGGGTCCCCCCGGAGGGCGAACCCCTCGAAGCGGACGACGTCGACCCCGACCGGGGCGCGCACCCGCACCCGCACCATCACCGAGTCGCCGACGGGCTTGGCCGAGAGGGAGTCCCCGCGGGGAACCTCGATGTCCACCCGGGGGCCACTGCCGTCACCGCCTCCCCCGGTCGCGAACTGGTTGGATCCATCACACGCCGCGGTCGCGAGCGCCAGAGCGGCCCCCAGGGCGGCGGTGCGAAATCCGAAGGTCTTGGACCTCATGAGTCTCGTCTCCCCTGGGGCGTCAGTTGTCGCGAACGATGGTCGGTGTGACCAGGATGATCAGATCACGCTGCACCGTGGACTCCCGGGTCGTCCGGAAGAGTCCGCCCACCAGCGGCAGATTCATGAGGATCGGGATCCCCGACCGGACCTCTTCCCGCTCGGTCACGGTCAGCCCGCCGATGACCACCGTCTCGCCGTCCGGGACCAGCACTTCGGACTGCGCATTCTGCGTGGTGAAGATGTAGCCGACGTCGGAGTTGGAGAGTTGCGGCGACGACCGCTCGGCGTTCAGCTCGAGCAGGATGTGGTTGTCGTCGGTCACGTGAGGCGTCGCCTCGAGGATGATTCCGGTTTCCTCGATCTGGACGGTCGCCTGCGGGACCATCGCCCCGCCCTGCTGCTGGCCTCCGCCCGCGCCTCCACCCCCACCCCCGACGCCACCCGTCTGCATCGAGCTGGCGTCGAG
>CAYORZ010000186.1:0-4490 GCA_964406485.1 uncultured Gemmatimonadaceae bacterium
GACCGACCCTCGCCCAGAGCGGAATCGCGCTTGCCACGGGCGCCCTCGGCTTTCTCGTCACCCTCGCGCTTGGCGGGTTGGGGAGCCGCCGCGAGGATCGGCCCGACCCGGCGACGCAGGGTGGCGGCGCCCCGGCGCTTCCGGGGTAGTCGCCGCATCCGCCCCGGCCGCCACCATAACTCTACATCGCAAAGTACTTGACAGCGACAACACGAATTGCGATGCATTCGGTATGGCCCCCTCCCCCGCTGCCCGCCGCACGACCGACCCCATCGCCCTGGGCGACCGGGCCGTCGACGATCTCCGCTTCATCCGACACACGATGGAGCGCGGCCCCGCCTTCACGGCGGTGCCGGGATGGGGGGGCGTCGGGATGGGACTCCTCGGGCTCGGCGCCGCCTTTCTCGGTGCTACCCGTCCGACCCCGGGCCAATGGCTGGCGGTCTGGCTCACGACCGCTGCCCTCGCGATCGGGGTGGCCCTCGTGGCGATGCGCCGGAAAGCGGGCGCCGCCGGGAGTTCGCTCGTCTCCGGATCGGGGCGGAAGTTCTTCCTGGGCTTCCTGCCTCCGGCGCTGGCCGGGGCGATCCTGACCGCCGTGTTCGTGCAGCGGGGGCTCCTGCAGCCGATCCCGGGCGTCTGGCTGCTCCTCTACGGGGTGGCGGTGATGACCGCCGGCATCGCATCCGTGCGGGTGGTCCCGGTGATGGGGGGCTGCTTCATGGCGCTCGGCACCATCGCCCTCGTGTCGCCGGCCGGATGGGGAGACCCCCTTCTCGGCGCCGGCTTCGGCCTGCTCCACATCGGATTCGGCCTGCACATCGCGAGGCACCATGGCGGCTGATCCCGCCCCGGCGCGCGACGCTGCCGGGGAGCGCCCCACCGTTCCGGACAAGCTCATGATCACCCGGAATCCCACCGAGCTCGACCAGCTGATCCACGGCCGCGTGCGGCTCGGCATCGTGAGCGCCCTCGCCGTCCACGACACCCTCGCCTTCAACGAACTGAAGGAGTTGCTCGAGACCACCGACGGCAATCTGAGCGCGCACGCCCGCCGCCTGGAAGAGGGGGGCTACCTCGACTGCATGAAGAGCTTCGAGGGCCGCGTTCCCCGAACCGAATACCGGCTCACCGACCGTGGCCGTCGGGCGCTGAAGCAGTACCTGGACCACATGGAAGCCCTCATCGAGCAGGTCCGCGAAGGGTAGCGGGCCGGCCGACATCGATCATTTTTTTTTCCCTGCACTTTATCATGCAAAGACCTTTGCCAATCCTCGGTGCCGCCACCTTCGTGGGCCTCTCGACCGACGTCCTCTTCCACGCCTCGGCGTCGCCCGGACTCAACGCCACGCTCTTCTTCGGCGCAGTGGCCGTGGCCGTCGTCTGGATCACGCGGGCCGCCGGCCGCCGACTGCACCCCGAGGCACTCGCCTGGCTCGGGGCCGGCCTCGCCCTCGCCCTCACCTTCTCGCTGCGGGCCGCTCCCCCCCTCCACTTCGCCGCCTTTGTCGCGGCCGCGGCGTCGTTTGCCTTCGCTTCGTACCGGGGGGGCGCCCCGTGGATCGCGCGCGGGGCGGTCTCGGAGGTGGTCGAGGCGGTGCCGGCCACGGCCCTCCACACCCTGCTCGGGCCGCTTCGCCTTCTCCTTTCGGACGTCACGTCGGCGTCGGGCGACGAGCGACCGGACGACCGGCAACGCGTCGCCGTGGCGCCGGTGGCCCGGGGACTCCTGATCGCCAGCCCCCTGGTGCTCGTCTTCGGGGCGCTCTTCATCTCGGCCGACCGCATCTTCGCCGACGCGGTGGCCGCCGTCGTCGGACAGGCCGCCGAGGAGTGGGCGGGCCACCTGGCGTTCGTGGTCGTGTTCTCGTGGCTCGCCTCCGGCTACCTCCTGGGGTTCCTCGGCGGGACCCGGATCCGCGACCACCTTCCCCTCGCCGGCGTGCGCCCCCACCTCGGAAGCGTCGAGGTCGGCATCGCCCTCGGCGCGGTGAACCTCCTCTTCGCGGCTTTCGTCGCGGTGCAGTTCCGCACCCTCTTCGGCGGGGCCGCATGGATCGAGTCCACCCCCGGGCTCACGTACGCCGAATACACACGCGAGGGCTTCGGCCAGCTGCTGTTCGCCGCCCTCCTCGTGCTCCCCCTGCTCCTCGCTGCCGACGGACTCCACCGCCCCCGCACCGCCCGGGAGCGGTGGCTCACCCCCCTCCTCGGGTGGAGCCTGCTCGCGCTGCTCGGGGTGGTGGTGGCCTCTGCGGTCGTCCGCGTGCGGCTCTACCAGGCGGCGTACGGCCTCACCGAGTCCCGCTTCTACGGACTCGTCTTCCTGGGGTGGGTGGCCGGGGCCGCCCTCTGGCTCGGACTCACGGTGCTGCGGGGGCGGCGGGAGCGCTTCGTGGCCCCGACGCTCCTCTCGCTCGTCGCCCTGGTCGCGGGACTCCACTTCGCCAACCCCGACGCCATCGTCGCGAAGCACAACCTCTCGCGGGAGGGGATCGAGGTCGACGGCGCCTACCTGGTCACCCTGAGTGCCGACGCCGTTCCCTCTCTCGTCGCCGGAGTCGACGGCGCCCCCCCCGAAGCGCGGTGCGCACTCGCGACCGGCCTCCTCGAGCGCTGGCACGACCGCGCCCCGGGGCCGTGGCACGACTGGAACGCTTCGGTCACGCGCGCCCGCCGCGCGGTCGATGCCGCCGCCCCCCACCTGCTCCAGGTGGCGGCCGGCTGCCCGGAATGACGGTGCCCCCTCACCCCTTCCGGCGGACGGCCGCTCCCATCCGGGTCACCGCTTCGGTGACGATCTCGGGACGGGTGGCCAGGTTGAGTCGTACATGGCCCGCGCCGCCGTGCCCGAAGACGTGTCCGGAGGTCAGGGCGACCCCCGCCTCGTCGAGAAAGAAGCGCGCCGGCCCCGAGACGTCGATCGTCTCTCCGGGTCCGCCGGGATCGTCGGGGTCGTGAAGTCCCAGGGCCCGACAGTCGAGCCAGGCGAGGTAGGTGCCTTCCGGCGGCTGCCAGCGCACGGCGGGAAGATGCTCCGCCAGCAGGGGTCCCAGGAGCGCGCGGTTCTCGTCGAGGCCGGCGAGGAGGGCGTCGAGCCACGCGTCGCCGGCCGTGAAGGCGGCCGTGTGCGCGATGACGCCGAGATGGCTCGGCCCGTGGCTCACTTCCTCGGGGATCCGGGCCAGGTCGTCCACGGCCCCTTCCCCCGCGATCAGGAGCGCAGCCTTGAGGCCCGCGAGGTTCCACGCCTTCGAGGCGGAGCTCAGGGCGAAGGCGTCATCGGCCCCGGCGACGGTGAGGTAGGGGGTGAAGGTGGCCCCGGGAAGGGTGAGCGGTCCGTGGATCTCGTCGGCCACCACGCGCACCCCGTGCTCCCGGGCCAGACGGGCGACCGCTTCGAGCTCGGCGCGGGTGTGCACGACGCCGGTCGGATTGTGGGGATTGCAGAGGAGGAAGGCGGCCGCGCCCCCCCGGCTCCGCGCCTCGATGAAGGCCGCCTCGAGGGCGTGGACGTCGAGCCGACCCTCGGGCGTCAGGGGCGCCTCGACGATCCGTCGGTGGTCGTGCGTGACGAAGGCGTAGAACGGCGGATAGACCGGCGGGGCCACGACGACGGTGTCGCCCGGACGGGTGACGAGGCGGAGCACCTCGACGACACCGAGCATCACATCGGGCACGATCGTCGTCCGTTCAGGACGGAGTCCCGCCCACCCCCAGCGCCGTCCCGCGAAGCCCGCAAAGGCCTGCGCATACCCTTCACCGGCGGGGTAGCCGGTGTCGCCGCGGCGGATCGCGTCGGTCAGCGCCTCCACGATCGGGTCCGCGAGCAACACATCCATCTCGGCCACCCACAGCGGGAGCACCTCGGGCGGATGCGTGCGCCACTTGGCGCTCGTGCGGGTGCGCAACTCTTCGAGCGAAAGACGGGTGAGCGGATTCATTGCACGGTCAGAGAAACAATGAGAGGGGGACCCGTCAGCTGACGGATTCGGCGGGCGCGCTGTCGTCCGAACGGATCAGGAGTCCCGCGAGATCGACGTCGCCGCCGCTCGTCACCGCATGCGCGACGAGCCGGGCCCGACCGATCTCGACCACCGCCCCCGCCTGACACTGGTCGCGCGGGAGGCGGCGGCGGAAGAGCTCGGTGATGGTCAGGTCGGGCTCGTCGTCGAATTCCAGCCCGTAGAATTCGTTCAGTTCGCCGAGCCGGATGTCGCCCTGGAGGGGAAACTCCCCGGGGGCAAGCTCCATCTCGGCCGACTCCGGCGGAGGCGCGAAGATGTGGTCGACGGCGGCGCGGAGCATCGGACGCATGACGACGAAGATGTGGTCTCCGGCTTCGAGCGTGGTCCCTCCGCGCGGCGCGATGATCTCTTCGCCCCGCGCGACCATGGCGAGGACGACGCCGGGCGGGATCCTCAGCTCCATGATCGTCCGTCCCACCGCCTCGGAGTCCTCGCCCAGGGTGTACTCCACGATGTCGCCAT
>CAYORZ010000187.1:0-4482 GCA_964406485.1 uncultured Gemmatimonadaceae bacterium
CTCTAGGCCCTCCCCCTCCTGGCCGTCCTCGCCTGTGGCCCCGCGCCCGAGGTCCCGGACGCCGGGGGCGAGCCGGACGCCGCCGGCGGGATCGTGGCGGAGGCCGACCCCAACGCGGTGCACGCCGCCCACGTCCCGCTCCCGCTGGGGGTGTCGCCTGCCGAGACCCACGCCGGGTCGGTCTACCAGCTGGGCGGCGAGTGGCGGGACCAGCACGACGACCTCCGTCCCCTGAGCTCGCTCGCCGGCCGTCCGCAGGTGCTCGCCTTCGCCTACACGCACTGCACCTTCGCCTGCCCGCGCATCGTCGCCCGCATGAAGCAGATCGAGGGGCTCGCGGGGCCCGATGTGGGCATCGTGCTCGTCTCGATCGACCCCGAGCGCGACACCCCCGAACGGCTCGCGAGCTACGCCGAGGCCACCCACCTCGACCCCCGGCGGTGGACGCTGCTCAACGGGACCGACGATCAGATCCTCGAGTTCGCGGTGCTCCTGGGCATCCAGTACCAGGCGACGGAGGGGGGGGAATTCGCGCACACCAATGCCCTGATCCTCCTCGACGAGGCGGGCGTCCCGGTCTACCGCCTGGACGGGCTCGAGGCGGCGCTCGATCCGCTCCTCGCACGCCTCGCCGCCCTGGAGTGAGGCGGCGCGGGGGGCAGCGGTCCGCTCAGGAACGCCCGGAGCCGTCCTCGAGGAGCAGACTCCGGAGGACGACCGCCTGGTTGTGCTCGCGGTCGCGGGCAGCGAAGACGAGGGTGAGCGTCCCCTCGGCCGCCTTCTCGCGCAGGAAGGCCAGCGCCTCGCCATCGCCGTCCTCGAGTTCCGCGCGGTAGCGCCTCCGGAACTCCTCCCACCGCGCCGGATCGTGCCCGAACCACCGGCGGAGAGAGGTGGAGGGCGCGACCTCCTTCAGCCAGCGATCCAGCGCCAGCGACTCCTTCCGCAGGCCACGGGGCCAGAGGCGGTCCACGAGAACGCGGTAGCCGTCGTCGGGCTCCGGGGGATCCCACGCGCGTCGGAGGCGGATCCCTGCGCGGCCGGCGTCGGCGCTCACGCTTCCGGCCCCTCGACCCGAGCGGTCGTGTCGACGTGTGCCCCCGAGGCCCGGAACGTCAGGGTGCGCTTCCAGCTCGCGGAGAGTTCGGGGAGCTCGGCGAGTTCCTGCAGCCGGTGCGGCGGCGCCTCGCGGTCATACATCAGGCGGCTCGCCTCGGCCACCGTCCAGCGGGGGTGCGGCCGGTCCACGAGGGTCACGGCAGCACCGGTCTCGATCACCCCTTCGGCTTCCACGCGGTAGTACCACCCCGACCGCAACGTCTCCTGCACCCGCTGGACGATGTCGGCGATCCGCAGATGGCGGGCCAGCTTCCAGCAGGGTTGTCGGGGCTGCGAAAGCTGCAGGACGACCTCGCCCACCGCCCACCGGTCGCCGATGCAGACGTCCCGCTCGGTGAGGCCGTCGATCAGGAGGTTCTCACCGAAGCCGCCCAGGGGCACCTCGGCCGGGGCCAGTTCCCGTTGCCAGACGGGGTAGTGCGCCAGGCCGTAGGCGAGCACCGCCTTGTCCACTCCGCCGTGGTGCTCGAGGTCGGCCTGTCGGTCGCCGTCGATGTTCGTGCGCCCCACCCGGCGCGGTCCCGTCACCTCGTGCTTGAGGATCGCGCTCCGCCAGGGGCGTTCGAAGGGGTCGGATGCGCCTGCGGTCCCGAAGGTGCGGGGGCGCCCGACGCGGATCGAGTGGAGGCGTCCACCCGGGGTCCCCCCGCCCCGAGCCGCGCTCATTCCTCCGGCTCCAGCCGGTAGCTGCAGGAGTGGTCGCCGGCCGGGATGTAGGCGGTGCGCACGAGCCGCCGCCCGAGGATGTCGCGGATGAACCGGAGTTCGGAGCGGCAGGGGGCGCGGGTTGCGTCCACCAGATTGCGCAGGGGGCAGTGGCAGAGGCGGAGCGTCTGCTCGCCGGTCGGGTCGGTGACGACCTCGGCCATGAAGCCTTCGTCGTCGAGGATCCGCGCCACCTCGTCGATCCCGGCCAGCTCGCCCGCCTCGGCGAGCCGCGCCTTCACCGCCGCCCTCCGCCGCTCGATCTGCGCGTCGAAGAAGTCGTCGATCATGTCGGACTGCCCGCGGTCCCGCAGGTAGGTGGCCAGTTCCCGGAGGACGGCGCCCTCGCCGGTCGGAAAGAGGTCGTCGGCCGCCTCGGTGAGCCCATAGATGATCTCGGGCCGCCCCGGACCGAGAGAACGACTCCCGGTGCGCACGGCCAGCCCTTCCCTCGCGAGCGACTTCAGGTGCGAGCGGATCGTCTCCACGCTGAGACCGAGTTCGCTCGCCATGTCGGGGATCGTCGCCGAACCCCGGCGCTTGAGATGCTCGAGGATCCGGGCCTGGCTCTCGCCCAGGCGCACCGATGCGATGCGCGCATCGCGGAGGTCCGCGGTCGGAGGTCCATCCCGCTTCGACGACATCTGGTCCTGCCCATCCTGGGTGGAAGTGGATCTTCTCCCGCGGCGGTGGGGCCGGGGAGCGGCGGTGGCCTACCCGTCCACCACCGTGAGGAGGAAGGTGGCGCCCGCGTCGGAGTGCACGCTGTGCGGCAGTCCTCCCTCGGCGGTGAGCAGCTGGCCCACGCCCACCTCGTGCGCCCCCTGCTCCGTCCGGAAGGTGATGCGCCCCACCACCGGCCGCACCGTGATCGGGCCCTGCGCCTGGTGCTCGGCCATCTCGCCCCCGGGCCCCAGCACCACGAGGGTGATGCGCAGCGGCCCTTCCTTCACGAGTGTCCGCGCGGTCCTCCCGCTCCGCTCCAGCGCCGGAGAGGAACGGGCGGTGGCGTCTTCGCCCGCGAGATCGAAGAGAAGGACCCCGCCCGAGAGCGGGCGATCAAGCGACGACACGGTGGGCTCCTCGACACACCCGCCGGATCGCGCCGGCGGTGGGGATCTCCAGCTTCATGGGCGACTCGGGGCTAGGGGGTTCGGTGGCTCGTGCGGCCTCTTCAAGCATGGCGCCGACGGGCGCCCCCTGCAACCGTGCGGGCGGCCGGCCCCGATCCGCCCCCGGCCGCCCGCCTTCGCCCTCACCGGGCGGCTTGTGCTTCCCTCGCGCGGGGAAAGAGGACGTTGTTCTCGAGGTGCACGTGGTGGAAGAGGTCGGCCTCGAACTCCTTCAGGAGCGCGAAGGTCGCGCGGTACGTCGTGCAGGCATCGGGCGGGGGCGTGTACCCGTCGGTCAGGGCGCGGAGACGACGCACGAGCCGTCCGGCTTCGTCGTGGTCATGCTCGAGGGCGTCGACCAGGGCTTCCGGAACGCCCACCCCCACCTGATCCCTCCCGCTGCGGGACTCCAGGGCGACAAACAGCGGAAACGTCTCGACTTCTTCCTCTTCCATGTGGCGGGTGAGTTCCTCGGAGAGCTCCCGGAAGACCGACTCGACTTCGTGCAGCTCCGGATGCTGGTCCCCGTGGACCTGCCGCACCTTGCGCGTCCACTGCTCCAGGACGGGGAGCGTGCGCCGCAGGTAGTCGTGGTGCACTTCCTCGATGTGGAGCACCAGGCGGCGGGAGCTCCAGCGGCGCGGGTCTTCGCCGGTCTCCTCCGCGGCTGCGTCGAGGGCCGCCAGCGCCGCCGTCACCGCGGCGGGTTCGGCAGCGCTCGCCGCACACGCTTCGGCGACGGTCCGCCCGCCGCCGCAGCAGAAGTCGATCCCGTGTTCGGCGAAGACCGCCGCACGGGCGTAGTTTTCCGCGACCAGTTCTCCGACCGCTCGTTCGAGATAGGCCATGATGCCTCCCCCTCGGGGGTGAAATTCGAGATGCGAAGGTCCTGCTTCGGCGAAGCATGCGCCCGCCGGGCTTGTTTGTCAAGATGATTCTCATGATAATCCACCCGCCGTCCGCATGCGACCTCCGGGACCGACCATGCCCCCGCTCTACTACCTCTCCGTCTCACTCCACATTCTCGCGGCGATCCTCTGGGTCGGCGGGATGTTCTTCTTCGCCCTCGTCGGCGCCCCCGTCCTCCGCGGAGTGGAGCCGCCCGAGCTGCGGCGGGACCTCTTCCAGCGCCTCGGCCTCCGCTTCCGCGGGCTCGGATGGCTGCTGATCGGGATCCTCCTCGTGACCGGCTTCGCGAATCTCGAATTCCGCGGACTCCTGCGGTGGGAGGTGCTCGGGGCGGCCACGTTCTGGTCCACCGCGATGGGGCGCGCGCTGGCCTGGAAGGGGGTGGCGGTGGGCACGATGCTTGTATGCAGTGTGATCCACGACTTCTTCTGGGGACCCCGGAACGGGCGCCTTCCCCCGGAGTCGGCCGAGGCCCTTCGGGCCCGCCGCGTCACCTCGTGGATCGGCCGGATCAACGCGCTGGCGGGCGTCGTCGCGGTCCTGGCGGCCGTCCGCCTGGCCCGCGGAGGGTGAACGCCCCGGGCGCCGTCCCCCATACCCACACCCCGGCCCAGCCAATGCGACCCCGCCCGTTCCG